>NZ_JBSFKF010000023.1:0-138526 GCF_053598415.1 Kitasatospora sp. NPDC001132
ATGTGGCCGGGGTGCTGTCGCTGGCGGACGCGTGCCGGTTGGTGGCGGCTCGGGGACCCGCCCGCTCTGTGGACCGGCCTCCGGAGCAGTTGCCGCCATTCCGACTCGCCTCTCTTCGGGGGCGAACTGCCGGGCCGCCCGCACCTTGTTGTCTTTGCCGGAGGGGTGGGTGGGAGGGCACTCGGTGTTTGGGGCGTGCCCGCGTGCTCGCACGCGGGCACGCCCTGGAAGATTTCACTTCTGGTGATTCCTCATATTCGCAAAGCCTGCTGCCTCGATCTCAGTTGGTCTTTGGGGCGGGGCCGCAGCGGGTTCGGCGTGGGTGGCGGCCGGGAGCGGGAGCGGGTGGCCCTCGCGCCACTGGGCGGTGGTGCGCTCGCCGCCGAAGCGGCGCCGCCAGTACAGGTGCTGGGCGACGATCAGCGGGCCCAGCGCAGTGAGCAGCGGGAAGCCGGTGGTGAGCCAGCCGGCGGCGAAGCAGGCGCTGACGGCGCTGGTGGTGAGCAGGCCGGCGAGGGCGGCGGCCAGGGCGGCGGTGCGGCCGTGGGCCTTGGCGGCGACCAGCGGGTACAGGACGAGCAGCAGGAGGTCGCCGAGGCCGACGGCGACGGGGGCCGGGCCGCCGGTGAGGGCGAGCATCGGGGCGAAGGGGCGGTCCTGGACCTGTGCGAAGAAGCGGGTGGTGGTGTCGGTGAGGGTGGTGGCGACCAGGTCGTAGCCGGTGAGGACGGCGGCGAGGGCGGCGGTGTGGGTGGAGCGCATGCCGCTCTGGGTCCAGAGGTTGGCGACGCCGATGACGGCGGTGGCGATGATCAGGTCGCTGCCGGCCCGGGCGGCGCCGGGGTGGCCGGTGAGGGCGGCGAGCGCGGTGGCGGCGGTGGCGGCCAGGGCGGCGGCCCAGGACCAGGGGGTGGCGCGCAGCCGGGTGGTGGCGAGCAGCGGGGCGAGGGTGAACTGGACGGCGAGGCAGCCGACGAGGCCGAAGAGGGCGGAGACGGCGGTGCCGGGCAGGGCGGTGTAGAGCAGTGGGGCGAGGACGACGCCGGCGCACAGGACGGCGACGTCGGCGCCGGTGAAGACGCCGACCGGGGGGCGGGGCATCCGGATGCGGGCGAGGTAGCGGGCGGCCAGGGTGATCTCGGCGGCGACGGCGGCGCTGAGGGCGGCCAGGGCGGTGGGGCTGACGTTCATTCAGTGCCTCCCCCGGCTGGGGTCGTCGAGGGTGTGGTGGCTGTCGGGGGTGTCGAAGGTGTGCTCGCGCAGGTCGGCGCGGACGGGTGCGGTGGGCGGCATGGCGGTGCGGTCGTCGTGGAGCACGATGTCGCACAGGCGCAGTCCGGCGGCGCGGGCGCGGTCTTCCAGGCGGCCGTGCAGGGCGGTGGCGGGCAGGCGGTCGACGAGCAGGTGCAGGCGGGCGGGTCCGTCGGGTCCGTCGGGGCCTTCGGTGAGGGCGTGGCGGGCGGGCAGCGGGACCTCGGGTTCGGCCTCGACGAGGTCGAGGACGTCGCGGGTGGTGACGGTGCGGCTGAGCGGGCCGTTCCAGCGGCCGAGGATCTCGGAGGTGGCGGGCAGGTGGGCGAGTTCGCAGGTGGGCGGCTCGGCAGGCAGGCGCACGAGGTCGCCGGTGGCGTAGCGCAGCAGGAGGGTGCAGTCGCGGTAGGGCACGTAGGGGGTGTGGACGACGGTGCCGGTGGCGCCGGGGGCGGTGGGTTGCCAGGTGAGCGGGTCGAGGACTTCGAGGTGCCCGAACTCGGTGGTGTGGTGGAGGTGGCCCTGGGTGCAGGGGGTGGCACCGGAGGGGAGGATCTCGGTCATCAGGTAGGCGGAGGTGAGGGTGGCGCCGAAGGCCGCCTCGGCGCGGCGGCGCAGTGGTGTGGAGAGCACCTCGCCGCCGACGCTGATCGACCGCAGGCCGAAGTCGCTGCTCCGCCACTTGTGGTGTTCGGCTTCCTGGACCAGGGCTGCCAGGTAGGAGGCGGAGGTGGTCAGGTGGGTGATCCGGGGGTCCTTGCCGGGCAGGCCGAGCGGGGCGGCGAGGCGGTCGAGGGCGACGGCAGGGCTGACGGTGCCGAACTGGACGAAGCCGGCGCCGGCGCGGGTGGCCGACTCCTCGGCGTTGACCAGTGGCATGGTGGCGCGGGAGCAGCCGGCGTAGGCGACGGTGTGGCGGGGACGCAGGCCGAGGCCGAGGACGGCGGAGATGGTGCTGAAGGCGACGGCGCACTCGAGTTCGGCGCGGGAGAACCAGACGGCGGTGGGGGTGCCGCTGGTGCCGGTGGTGAGTGCCATCAGGACGGGGGTGGCGGCGTCGGAGACGAAGGCGGCGGGCAGGGCGCGTAGCGCCTGCTTGGGGGTGACGGGGACGCGTGACCAGTCCTCGGGCTCCAACGTGGCCGGGTCGAGGTCGAGTTCGGCGAACAGTCGGCGGTAGTGGGCGGTGTGGCGGGCGGCGGTGCGGGCGGTGGCGCGCAGGCTGCGCCGGGCCACCTCGTGCCGCACCTTCGGGTCGACGGGTCCGGTCCGGCCGGGCAGCAGGGCGGAGTCCTCGCCGGGTTCGCCGAACTCGGCGATGGTGGCGACGAGGTCGCGGGCGAGGCGTTCCAGGTCCTTCGGCCGTATCCGGCGGTTCGTCAGGATGGCTGCGCCGTAGCGCAGTTGGCTCAGCGCGGTCGCGAACATGCGGGCTCCCCGGGCCAGGGTCGGACGGTGTGGCCACCCGGCCCCGGCCGGGGTCGACCGGGCCGGACCCGCGATCGGATCAGGCCATCGGTCGGGTCGTCGGTCGGATCCTCGGTCGGGTCAGACCATGTGGAGGAACATCGCGGCGGTGAGGGTGCTGAAGGCGTACTTGAGGTAGTGCTTGACCATGATCGGTTCTCCCTCGTACGGGCCGGCCGGGCGGCCCGGCCGGGCGCGGCAGCGGATGCCCGTGGCCGGTTCCGGTCGTCGGGCAACGGCAGTATAGGGACGCACCGGCCGCCCGCAACAGCCTGTGTGCAAGGCCAACCTTCTGATTGTTCACGTCAGTTCATGAAGGCCGCCTGCCGCCCGGGGGGCGTCGTCGGCCGTCCGCTGCTCCCCCGATCCGGCCCGGCGCCCCGTCAGGCCATACAGCGCCGCGAAAGCCCTGACCAGCACCGACACCGGCGCCCTCGCCGCGGGGCGGAAGCGGCGGGTTCCCGTCGTGCGCGGGCGGCGTGTTCGGCCGTTCGGTGCATACCGGTCCGCGCAGGGGGAAGCCGCGCCCCGGAGGACGTTCCGTGGGCCACCGCCGCCCGCCGGGACGGCTGGTGACGAGAAGTCAGGAGGAGCGATGCATCGGATCGAGGAGTCCGTCGAGGTTGCGGCGCCGCTCGGCACGGTCTACGGCAGCTGGGTGAGGTGCGAGGAGTTCCCGCGGTTCATGCGGGGGGTGGTCAGCGTCGACCGGTCGGACGGCGGATCCAGCTGGGTGGTGCGGACCGCCGCCGGGCTGAGGGAGTTCGAGGCCGTGACCACCGAGCTGGTGGAGCGGGAGCGGGTGGCGTGGACCAGCGGCCCCGGGCCGGTTCGGCACCGGGGCGTGGTCACCTTCCACCCCGTGGACGAGCGGACCACCCGGGTGATGCTCCAGCTGGAGATCGAGCCGCACGGGCTCTGGGAGCACCTCGCCGAGGCGCTGGGCTTCGTCGACCGCCGGGTGATCGACGACCTGGAGGACTTCAGGCAGCACGTCGAGCGGGACGGCGGGACGGCCGCCCGCACCGCGGGTGCGTAGCGGACGCGGCGGTCCGGACAGCCGATCCCCCGGGCGTCCGGACCGGCGCGGCGCCGGCGGGGTGGGGGCCCTGCGGGGTTCAGCCGGCGAGGGTCTTGTTCAGGGCGTCGAGGCCGTCGGCGTAGATGCCGTGGAAGAGGTCGACGACCTCCTGCTCAGTGGCGCCCTTGGGGTTGAAGCGTCCGGACCACTGGACCTCGGCGACGTCGTCGCGGCCGGGGACGGCGTGGACGCGGAGGGTGGAGACGTACCCGTCGACCGGGAAGGGGGCCTGGAGGATGGCGTAGCTGTAGTGCCGCTCGGTCTCGTTGAAGTCGACGAGGCGCTCGACGATGACCTCGCCCTCGGGGTTCTTCAGGCTGCGGACGCGGCCGCCCTCGGAGGCGACGCTCTCGGGGATGTAGGGCAGCCAGTCGGGCAGGGCGTCGAAGCCGCCGATGAGGGCCCAGACCTTCTCGGGGGTGGCGGGGACGATGCGGCTGACGGAGGTGGAGGCCATGGTCGTTTCTCCTGTGCTGCGACGAGGGGAGCGTGGGGGTGTGGGGGTGCTCAGGCGTTGTTGGGCAGCGGGGCGGCGGGGCTGACGAGGCCGGCGGCGCGCAGGTCGGTCCAGAACGCGGTGGGGACGGTCTCGTTGAGGGCGGCGAGGTCCTCGGCGATGCGGCTGGGCTTGGTGGCGCCGGGGATGACGGCCGCGGTGACGGGGTGGGCGAGGGAGAACTGGAGGGCGGCGGCCTTGATGGACACGCCGTGCTTCGCGGTGAGGTTCTTGAGGCGGGCGACCTTCTCGATGATCGCCGGCGGGGCGGCCTGGTACTCGAAGTGGGTGCCGCCGGCGAGGATGCCGGAGCTGTAGGGGCCGCCGACGACCATGTCGACGCCCTGCTCCTGGGCCATGGGCAGCAGGCGCTGGAGGGCGTGGTCGTGGTCGAGGAGGGTGTAGCGGCCGGCGAGGAGGAAGCCGTCGGGGCGCGGCTCGTCGAGGGCGAGGGTGAGCTCGATGGGCTCGGTCTTGTTGACGCCCAGGCCCCAGGCCTTGATGACGCCCTCGGCGCGCAGGCGGGACAGGACGCGGAAGGCGCCGGTGCGGGCCTCCTCGAACTTGGCCAGCCACTGGTCGCCGTGGAAGTCCTGGGCGATGTCGTGGACCCAGACGATGTCCAGGCGGTCGGTGCCCAGGCGCTTGAGGCTGTCCTCGATGGAGCGCTCGGTGGCCTCGGCGGTCCACACGTGGAGCATCTTGTTCGGGTTGCCGTGTTCGAACAGGCCGCCCTTCTCGCCGAGGTCGCGGTCGCCCTCCTCCAGCTCGTCGAGGATGACGCGGCCGACCTTGGTCGACAGCACGTACTCGTCGCGCGGCTTGGTGGAGAGCACCTCGCCCAGGCGCTGCTCGGACAGGCCGGCGCCGTAGAACGGGGCGGTGTCGTAGTAGCGGACGCCCTGCTCCCAGGCCGCCTCGACGGTGGCCAGGGCCTCGACGTCGGGGATCGCGCGGAACATGTTGCCGAGCGGAGCGGTGCCGAAGCCGAGCTTGCCGGGAAGGATCTTCTTCAGGGACATGCCATTTCCTCGTGGAGCGGGCGGGCGCCCGCGGGGAGGGGGTGCCCGCCAGGTGTCGCGCCCGTACCGAGCAATCAGTGCAGACGCGCCTTACATGCAGAAACAATAATTGCATACGCGGGCCAATGCAAGGGATGGGATGCCCGGACGGGGGCAGGGAAGGCGCACGGGCGGCGGGACGGCAGCGGGCGGCGGGATGGCAGCGGGCGGGGAAGGGGCCCGGCCGCCCCTCCCCCGCCCGCGCGGCCGGGTGCCCAAGAACTACCTGGTCAAGGCCCGCCTGGAGGAGCTGATCGCCGAGCTGGGCCCGGGCGGGCGGCTGCCCACCGAGGCCGATCTGGCGCAGCGTCACGGCGTCGCCCGGGCCACCGTGCGCCAGGCGCTGCGCGAGCTGCTGCTGGAGGGGCGGCTGCGCCGGCAGGGCCGGGGCACGGTGGTGGCCGGGCCGAAGATCGAGCTACCGCGGCGACCGGTTCGGCTTCACCCTCGCCCTCGGCGCGCCGGAGGCCGACTGACCGGGGCGCGGCCGTGCCCGGACCGACCAGGCGTGGACAGACCCGGACCGACCGGAGCGCGGCGGGACCCGGGGGGCGCGGCCGTACCCGGACCCGGACTGACCTCCTCCGGCCCGACCTTGTAGGTTTCGGTGTCACCTGCTGCGATGTGCCGGTGACACCGGGTGGGGAGGGAGGGCCCCGGCCGGGCAGGGGGACGGGCCCCCGGAAGGGAAGGGCGGACGGTGGCCACGAACACGGAGAGCGTGTTCCGCAGCGAGGGCGTACCCGTGAAGGACCGGTTCGACTGCTGGCGGGAGCTGGTCAGCCGCACCCGGGACAGCGAGGTGACCAGCGACCACTGCGACGACTTCCGGGCGGAGATGCGGCGCCTGGAGCTGGGCCCGGTGACCCTGCTGCGCACTTCCTTCCCGCCGACCCGCTTCCACCGCACCGCGCGCCGGGTGCGGCACTCGGACCCGGGGGCCTTCCACATCACCCTGCTGCTCGACGGCGGCTTCGCCCTGACCCGCGACACCGGGCGCACCGAGACCTTCGGGCCGGGCAACCTGCACATGCTCGACAGCTCCCACCCCTTCGACCTGCGGTCCTTCGGCGCCCGCGCCGCCAAGGCCCCCGGGGCCCCGCGCATCGAGGCCGTCGGCGTCGACTTCCCCCTCGCCCTGCTGCCACTGGCGCCGCACCGGCTGGAGGACCTGCTGGGCCGCGGCCTCTCCTCCCGGGAGGGATCCGGCGCGCTGGTCTCGGACTTCCTCCTGAGCCTCGACCGGCAGGCCGCCGCCCTGGGCCCGGCCGAGAGCCCCCGCCTGGGCGGCATCGTGGTCGACCTGGTGACCGCCTGGCTCGCCCGGGAGCTGGACGCCGAGGCCGCCGTACCGGACGACACCCGGCAGCGGGCCCTGGTCGAGAGCGTCCGGGCCTTCGTCGGACGCAACCTGCACGACCCCGGGCTGACGCCCACCGCGATCGCGGCCGCCCACCACATCTCCGTCAGCTACCTGCACCGCCTGTTCACCCGGCACTCCGGCGGCGAGACCGTCGCCGCCTTCATCCGCCGCCGCCGGCTGGAGCGGGCCCGCCGCGACCTGGCCGACCCCGCGCTGCGCGACCTGCCCGTCCACGCCGTCGCCGCCCGCTGCGGCCTGCCCCGCGCCGCCGAGTTCAGCCGCGCCTTCAAGGCCGCGTACGGCCTCTCCCCCCGCGATCACCGCCTCCACGCCCTGACCGGGACCGCCGGCAGGTAGCCGCACGGGCGGCGCGGGGCAGCCCCGCGCCCAGCCCCCGGCCCCGGGCCCGGGCCAGCCCCGCCCCCGGTTTCCCAGCCCCCGACCCGGACCCCGAACCCGACCCCGAACCCGATCCCGGGCCAACATATGTCACGACACATATGTCGTGTAACCTGTCCGATATGAGTACTACAAAGAAGATTCCGACCCTCGTCTTCGTCCCCTGCTTCTCCGGCGCCCCGTGGAGCACCGAGCAGCTCGCCCCCTACGGCGACGCGCCCAAGCGGACGCTGCGCCTGCCCGAGGGCGTCGACGACATCGAGCGCTACGCCGACCACGTCGAGGAGGCGGTCGCGGACCTGGACGACTACGTGCTGGTCGGCGACTCGTTCGGCGCGAACATCGCGCTGGCGCTCGCCACCCGCCGCCCCGAGGGCCTGCGCGCCCTAGTCCTGTCCGGCGGATTCGCGGCCAACCCGGTCGACTCCAAGCCGTGGAAGGCCCTGATGCGGGTGATCGGCAGGGCCCGCGGCCCGCTCTACACCCAGCTGACACTGCGGGCCCACGCCCACCGCCTCGCCTCCCCGTTCGACGGCGAGGGACAGGTGCCCTGGAGCGAGGCGCGCAGCCGGGAGCTGTTCCTCGCCAACACCCCGGCCGCGTCCTTCGGCGCGCGCGTGCGGGCCGGTCTCACCGCCGACTACGTCGACGTGTTGGGCCGGGTCGAGGTCCCGACCCTGCTCCTGACCCCCTCGCACGACGTGCTGATCGGCGAGGACGCCTCCAAGATCATGCTCGCGGGCATCCCCGACGCCCGGGAGGTCGTGCTGCCGCGCACCGGCCACATGTTCCGCTTCTCCCACCCGGTAACCTACGCCGCCGCGGTCGAGGACTTCCTCGCCTCCCAGCCGACCCCCCGGAAGGACATCGATGCGTAAGGCCGAGCACCTGCGGTTCGCGATCCTGGCAGCCCAGCGCGAGGGCAACCGGCTGCTGATCCAGGCCCTCAAGCCCCACGGCATCACCCCGTCCCAGGCCGAGGTGCTGCGCCTGCTCCAGCAGCACGGCACCCTGAGCCTGAGCGGGCTCGGACAGCTCCTGGTGTGCGAGAGCGGCACCAACCCCAGCCGGCTGGTCGAACGCGTCGTCGCGGCCGGGTTGGTCGAGCGCCGCACCGACGACGCGGACCGCCGCTACCTCCAGCTCAGCCTCACCCCCGAGGGCGAGCGCCTGGCCACCGAGGTCGCCGGGATCGAGGAGTTCCTCTACGGCGCGATGGACGCCGCCTGCGAGGGCCTGGACACCGACGCGATGCTCGCGTTCCTGCACCGGTTCATCGACCCCCTCCCCTCGGGCGAGGCCCTCAACAAGCGCCTCTCCCTCGACTGACGCCACGGCCGGCACCACGACCGCGAACGCGAAAACCCCGCACCATGAGCACCCGATGCGCACGAGCGGACGGGAATCGCGGATCAGTGCACGCAATGCCAAGAACAGTCCACTCGGTGCCAACACGGCGGAGGTACCTGCCTGGCATGCTCATCCAGGAACACCGCGCAGCGGAATCTCAAGTTCCGTTTCCATGCCGGCGGCCCGGCACGCCACGGGGGAGCGTGCCGGGCCGCCGGATTCCGGCGCGGCCTGTCATGGGGCGGACACGTACGCGCCTACCACAGGCGCGTGGACAGCGGCCCGCAGCAACGGAGTCTGGAGCCCTCGTGGAACCGACCGAAGCCGACCCGGAGACCGACCCGGAGACGGCGCACATCCGGGACCTGGTGACCGAATCCGTCACCGGGTACGAACCCGTCGGATTCGCCGACCACTGCTGGGTCCTCCACGCACTCCGGGAGCTCGACGACGCAGGCCGCGAGATCCGCCGCACGCGCTGGGCGCAACCGCTGGCGGGCGCGGGGCGGCACCTGGGGAGCTGGGGCTTCACCCCCTCCACCCGGGTCTTCGACGGCATCCCGCTGCAGGGGCTCACCCCGCCCGACTCGGGAGCGCCGGACCGCGGCAGTCTGCGCGCCCTGGTGGAGGTGCTCGCCCGGTTCAGCCCCGACGGGCCGGACACCGAGTGCTACTGGGCGCAGCCCCCGCTGGAGAACATCGGCGAACCGGTGAAGCTGCGGCGCGGCCGGCTCCGCGAGGCGCTCGCGCTGTGGGACGGGCTCGGCTCCCCCGGCTTCCCGAACGCGTTCCCGGTCAACTGGTGGCCGGTCGACCGGTCGTGGTTCGTGTACTCGGACAACGACCTGTCCGCCACCGAGGTCTTCGGGTCGGCGGAGCTGGTCGCGGCGGTGCTCGCCACCGCGTCGCTCGACGCGGTCCGGCACCCGCTGGTCGCTGAGGTCCTCGACTCGCGTCCGGGCTGGCTCGTCTGAGCCGCGCGGCGGGCCGTCGCGCGGTCCTCACGGGGGCGGGGCGGGCTTGTTGTTTTCGACGGGGTGATTCAGAACCACTCGGGCAACGAAGACGAGAGGCATTTGTGCTTGTGAGCGCGGGGTTGGGTTGCTCGCTCGCGCCAACGACCCGTCACCTGATCGAGTAGTCCGGCGCAGAAGCCGCATGAGTCTCTTAATGGACAGGATGCCGGATGGCCGCCTTGGTGAAGGCCATGATAAGAGGCTCGATCACGGCTAAGGGCCGTCCCGCAATTGATCTTTGAGTGGTTCGAGGCACGGTCGGTGGACCGACCGTGCCCGAGCTCATGCAGCCTGGAGGAGGTTGTGCAGGCGGGCAACTCCGAGCATGGCGTGGTGGACACCGTCGTCCTTGAGGCGGCAGTCGCGAAGGATCTTCCAGGTCTTCATCCTGGCCCGGCGCCGGGGATTGAGCGCGAGCAGGGGCCCGATGTGGTCGATGATTCGGCCGGCCGCGGACTTGGACACCCCGAACAGCGGCGCGAGCTGCCGCAGAGTGAGGTTCGTGCGCCGGTAGGCGGCGACCAGCAGAACCCGGTTCTCCAGCGGGAGGCTCCACGCTCGGCCAGGGCGGGCCATGCCGGCACCCTCGCGGCGGAGCATCGCGATCAGCTTCTTGAACTCGCGCGGGCCCAGTCCGGTGAACGGGGCTACCTAGGACGATTCCGACGCCGTGATCACTCCAGCCACGGCAAGATCATGACACCAAGCCGGGTCCCCACATGTGGGAGTGCCGCCCGGCCGGGGTACCAGTAGCCGCGAGGGTCTGATGAGGAGCAGGGCATGGGAAGTCTGTTGAGGAGCGTCTCAGGGGTCCGCTGGGCAGACCTTCGCGATGCAACGGGGGCGCCGGCTGAGGGCATTCCCCCTCTGCTCTCCCGGAGCGCCTACGGGGATGAGGACACGGCCCGCACCGCGATCGAAGAACTCGGCGATGCCATCTGTGCACTCGGGTTCGTTGTCAGCGAGGCGACAGCCCCCGCGGTCCCGTTCCTTGTTGGACCTGCTGCGAAGCATCTGCCAGACCGACCAGTGGCACTCCTCCGCCGCGGCGGCCAGGGGCGGCAAGCACGACGCGAGCTACCGGCACCAACCCAGCTGGGAGGCCGCCGCGAGGACAGCCGTCCACGCGGGCCGGCCAGTCATCGAAGGCGTGGCGTCCTCGATACGGCCAGAAGAGGCCGCAGCTGCAAGGAGGTTGCTCCAGGTGATGGACCACATCCAGCCGTTTTCGGAGCTGTGACCGGTCATTGCGGGACAGCCCTTAGGCTCAAGCAGGAGCTCGTAGGAGGGGGAGCCTTGTGGCTGGACCGGGAATTGTTCGACTTGTGGGCCGCCGGGCGGCATTGAGATATCTAGCGGCCGGCACGTTGGCTAGCGTGATATCCGCGTGCTCCGGGGCAGGCAGTGGAGGAGGTCCACGAGCACAGGCACTCAAGGCCTTCGCCAAAGGCGACTGGGACTTCACCACGAATACCGGCCGTCAGGGTATCATCAGCATCGCACCCGAGGGGCGGTGGTCCGGCCAGGTGGCGGGCAAGAAGGGGCCGTTGTCGGGGCAGTGGCAACACGACGGCAGCGGCCTCGTACTGACTCTGGACAGGCCCTACCCCGGCGACGCTAAGGCTCCCTTCAAAGTGCCAGAGGTCCCGACCAGCCTGGCCGAAGCCTTCTCCAGCGACTACAAGCTGATCGGCGGATGGGCAAACGATCTCGGCGGCGCGACCACAGTCCATTTCAAGAACGGCGAGCTGACTCTAGAATTTCCCGCCTACGACGACGGGTTTGCTCCTGATGACCCTATGGCCGTGACTTCCCTGAAGGTGACCTGCGTCCGGCGGAAGTAACCCCTGCCGCAGCCCTAGCGCCGGTTTTCGGAAGCCAGCAGTACAGGACCACTGGCCTACCGGATCAGAGAGCTGACGTCGAGCCTGAGCAGACGGCTCTCGGCGTGATGTGGCTCCCGTTTCCACTGCTGCGGTGGCTCTCGTTCGACCTGCCGAATACGGGCTTGTCGTTGGCGTCCTCCCTCGCCCAGGCGCCGGCGCCGAGGCGTCCGGTGGTGCCGAGGTCGAGTTCCGGGGTGACCATGACGGGGGCCGCGTCGGGGGTGGCGCGCACCCGGACGTAGGGGGCGTTGAGCGGTTCGCCGGCGCCGGCCTCGGTGGTGTTGCGCCACACCAGGGTGGTGCGGGCGCCCTCCCCCGGGCGCAGGTCGATCCGCCGGGGCGGGTCGTCGGCGCCGGTGCCGGTGGCGATCTCGGCGCCGCCGCGCAGGACGCGCACCCCGTCGAGGGCCCTGTGGTCGAGGTCGAGCGGCTGCACCTGCGGGTAGCCGTCGAGGGTGACGGTGGCGGTGCCGCAGTTGCGCAGGTGCAGGCCGACCACGCGCAGGCCCATCGCGGCGTCGCCCTCGTCGGCGTACAGCCGCAGGCCGGAGGGTGGGCAGGGACCGCCGGCGTTGGGCGCCTCGGCGGTGGGCACGCTGCGGACCTTGAGGAGTTCGGGCTTCGGCGCACGGGCCTCGGGCGGTGTCAGGGTGGGCGGCGGGCCTGTCCGTGGTGCCCGGCCGGGCGTGGTCAGGTCGATCCGCCCCTTCTCGGTGGCGCCCGGGGCGAGCCCGGCGACGGTCCGGGTCAGGTTCCCCACCCTTCCCCCGGGGCCGCCGAACACCGCCGCCCCCTGGCCCGGGTCGGGGCCGTTGAACACCACGGTGAAGTCGTACGGTTCGCTGTTCGGGTTGGTCACCTCGTACTCGAAGCAGGTGGGCCCGGCGGCGGTGATCCGCGCCCCGCCCTGGGCGACCTTGGTGGGCTGCGGCACGCCGGGCGCGCTCGGCGGCGGGGTGCCGCACGGCGCGGAGCTGCCGGAGGCCTCCGGGCCGCCGCCGGAGCCGGCGGTCGTCGCGGTGCCGCAGCCGGCGAGCAGCAGCGCGGCTGCGACCGAACTGAGTTGACGAATCGTCAGCTGGCGGCGGGGCATGGAGGACTGGTGCATCGAGCGAGTCGATCACGCCGCGCGCCGGACGGCTGTGAGCTGCACCACTCGGTGTGCAACAGCCCTGCCACGATCAGCGCCGTCGGCGCAGTGGCGCGGTGGCGCGGTTCTCATCGCGTGGGGTCCTGTGCCCGGTCGGCGTCCGGCTGCCGGCCGGTGGTCCACGAGGCGAGGATGCGCAGGGCGTCGTGGGAGGGGCTGCCCGGTTCGGCGGTCAGGACCATGAGGCGCTGTCCGGAGCCGTCGGGGCTGGTCCAGGTGTCGCAGTCGAGGGTGAGGTCCCCCACCAGGTGGTGGCGGTAGTGCTTGGTGCCGTAACCGGCGCTGTTGACGCGGTGTTCGGCCCACCAGGTGCGGAAGTCGGCGTCCTGGAGGGACAGTTCGCCGACGAGTCGGGCGAGGTCGGGGTCGTCGGAGTCGGCCGCGGCTTCCATGCGCAGCGCGGCGACGGCTTCCCGGGCGTCGTGGGACCAGTTCCGGTGCAGGTGCCGGACGACCGGGTCGGTGAACAGCAGCCGCAGGTAGTTGCGGTGGTGGGGCGCGACGGTCGCGAAGTCGGTGTAGAGGGCGGTGGCGGCGGGGTTCCAGGCCAGAACGTCCAGGCGTTTGCCGAGGACGAGCGCGGGGGTGTCGGTGAGCTGGTCGAGCAGCCGCCCCATGGCGGGGCGCAGGCGTCGGTCGGGGCGGCGGGGGCGGGGGCGGGCGTCGGTCCGGCCGGCGAGTCCGTAGAGGTACGTCTGCTGGTCGTCGTCGAGGCGCAGGGCGCGGGCCAAGGTGGTGAGCACGGGTTCGGACGCCCGGACCCGGCCCTGTTCCAGCCGGGTGTAGTAGTCCACGCTGATGGCGGCGAGCCGGGCGACCTCCTCGCGGCGCAGCCCGGCGACCCTGCGGGCGGTGTCCGTCTCGGGGAGGCCGCACTCCTGCGGGGACAGCTGGGCCCGGCGGGCCTTGAGGAAGGCGCCCAGCGCCCGGGAGTCGGAGTCTGCGGTCATGCCTCCAGTGTCGGTGTGCCGGGGCGGGTGGGGCACGTGTTCCGGGGGGGGGCAGGTTCTTTCCCGGGCACAGGCCTGACTCTCCCGCGCGGGCGGCGGGTGACGGAACGTGGAGGCGTGCCCGGCAGGGCGGGGCCCCGCGTCCCGGTGTCGGCGCGTCACGTCCCGTCACCGTCCCAGTGGAGATCGCCTCATGGCCCCCATGGCCCGCACCGCCGCCCGTACCGCCCATGACGTCCGTACCGTGCGTTTCGACAGCGCCGGCATCACGCTCGTCGGCCACCTCCACACCCCGCAGGCGCCGGCGCCCGGTCCGCGGCCGGCCCTCGTGGTCGGCCACCCGGGCACCGGCGTGAAGGAGCAGGCCTCCGGCACCTACGCGCGGCTGATGGCCGAACGCGGCTTCGTCACGCTCGCCTTCGACGCCGCCCACCAGGGCGAGTCGGGCGGTCTGCCGCGGGGCCTGGAGGACCCCGCCCAGCGGGTGGAGGACTTCAAGGCCGCGGTGTCCTACCTCTCGGCCCTCGACGAGGTCGACGCCGGGCGGATCGGCCTGCTGGGCATCTGCGCCTCGGGCAGCTACGCGCTGGCCGCGACCGGCACGGACCGCCGGGTCAGGGCGGTGGCCGCCGTGTCCACCGCCGAACCCGCCCGCCAGTTCCGCCTCGGCGCCGACGGCACCCAGGACCCGGCCGTCTTCGAGGCCCTGCTGCACGCGGCCGCGGCGGCCCGCGGCGCCGCCGCGCGCGGCGAGGACCCGGGGGCGCTGCCCGTGTTCCCGGAGACCGCCGAGCAGGCCCACGCGCTGGGCGGCCGGCACGGCGCCGAGGGCTTCGCGTACTACTGCACCGCGCGCGGCGGGCACGAGCGCTCCGCGAAGACCCTCGCCTGGGAGAGCGTCGACCGGATGGCGCTTCACGACGCCTTCCTGGCGGTCCCGCTGATCGGCCCCCGCCCCGTCCTCCAGATCATCGGCGAACACGCCGTCACCGCCTGGATGGCCGTCGAGGCCCACCAGCGCGCCACGGGCCCCAAGGAGATCCACTGGATCGAGGGCGCCGGCCACGTCGACCTGTACGACAGGGAGGAGTACGTCGCCCGGGCCGTCGACAAGCTCACCGAGTTCTACACCGCCCACCTCGCCGCCCGCTGACGGCCGGAGTCGGACGCTCCTACCGAGATCCGTATGACAGGATCGAGAGGCCTGACGCCGTCCACGCGAATAGCCGGAGGACCCAAGACATGTCGACATCACCGGAGTTCCGCGGCTTCGACCTGGTGCGGCGCGGCTACGATCGCCCCGAAGTCGACGACTACCTCAGGGCCCTGTCCGGAGCCGGTGCGCCGCCGCCCGTGCCGGCGTTCCGGATCATGTGGCGGGGCTACGACCGCGAGCAGGTCGACGCGCGCATCGCGGAGCTCCTGCGCCGCAGGGGTGGCGGCGCGTAACCCCCGCGTAGGACGCGGCCGGTGCCGTGAAGGCGCGCCTCATGGCCGCCGGTGGCCCGGAGAAGCAGCATGTCGGCCGAGCGGGCCGGGACCACCGCGATCAACCGGTCAGTGCGAGTCGTTGCCGGGGCGGCAGGGGCGGCCCGGCTCATCAGATGGGCAGGTTCCAGCCCGGTCCGTCCTCGGTGCCGAGCCAGACGCGCTGTCCGGCCGCCGACACGGTGATCCCGAAGGCGTCCTGGTGCGGCGCACCGGCCGCCCGCCAGCTCCGCACCGCGTGCTCGACCCGGTCCCACAGGCGGACGGGCCCGCGCTGCGTCACGGTCCATCCGCCGCCGGGGCCGGGTGCCGTCCGGGCCTGCGATCCGGTGGACAGGTCCCAGAGGATCTGCTGGGCCCCGAATCCCGTGCGGATGGCTGCGGGCGCGGCGAGTTGGGCCACCCAGCTGCCCGTCCAGTCATCGAGTGTGGCCGGGTCGATGCGGGTCGGTGACTCGTCGCCGGGCAGCAGGTCCAGCGTCGGGCGGGGCGGCCGGTCGTGCGGGCGGGCGATCATGAAGCTGGTCTGGTCGGCCAGGAACCGTCCGGTGGCCTCGCCGGGGCCGGTCACGTCGAGCAGGGCGAGGGCGTTCGCGTAGCCCCACCCGGAGAGGGTGACCAGGATCCGGCCGCCGGGCTTGACCTGGTGAAGCCACGGGAGCGGGACGTACCGGACCGAGCAGGTGGCGATGAGCCGGTCGTACCGGCCGCCGTCCGGATCGCCGCGCAGCCCGTCACCGACGATCAGCCTGGGGGCGAACCCGGCCGCCTTGAGCGCCGCAGCGGCCGCCGCGCCGACGGCGGGGTCGTACTCGACGCTGGTGAGGTCGGCGTCCCCGAGGCGGTGGGCGCCGAGGGCGGTCGAGTACCCGGTCCCGGTGCCGATCTCCAGCACGCGGTGTCCGGCCCTGGTGTCGAGCTGCTGCCACATGCGCAGCACCACGGACGGGAGGGTGGAGGACGAGGACGGGATGCCCGTCACGGTTTCCCCGGCCGTGTCCTCGGGCCCGACGTGGCCGGTGCGGCCGTCGAGTTGGGTGACCAGCGTCCGGTCGTCGTAGATCCCCTCCAGCCATCCGGGCTCGCCCTCGCGGACTGTCCGGTAGCCGGTCGGAACGCTGCCGGGGACCGGGGCGAAGTAGCTTCCGACGAAGAGCTCCCGCGGAACGGCCCTCACGGCGTTCCCCCACCCGGGTTCGGTCAGCACGCCGTTGTCGGTGAGCCTGTCGGCCAGAGCGGTGCGGAGTTCAGCCGGTGTGCTCATGTGCGATGGAACCTTTCTGAAGCTGGTCGGCGAGGGCGCGGGCAATGGCGTCGGTGGTCTCGGACGGCTGCCATGCCCACTGGCCGTTCGGGTTGCATTCAAGGAAGTACCAGGCGCCCGAGGCGGTCACCGCGAAGTCGAAGGCGCCGTAGACCAGACGAAGCTGTCCGAGGTAGGCGGCGACCGCACGAGCGACCGGCTCGGGTACGTCGATCGGCGTGCACGCCATCCGGTCCTGGCGGCGGCGCCAGTCGAGGTCGGGGCTGTCGATCCGGACGCCGAACAGGCGGTCACCGACGGCCGTCACCCGTACGTCGAACACCTTCGGCACCTTCGCCTGGAAGAGGTGCGGGCAGGCGGACACGGCGTCGGTGATGTCGGCTGGATCGACTTCGCGCACCCACACGGCGTGAGGCTGCCCGTCGACCGCGTAGGGGGTGTTCCACAGCGGCTTGTACACCGCGCCGTCGGCTTGGGCCGCCACGAACGACCGGGCCTGCTCTGCGCTGTTCGTGATCACCGTGTCGGGAACCATGAAACCGAAGCGCTGCGCTGCCGCCAGCTGTGCCGGCTTGTGCTCGGCGGCGCGGTTGGCCCAGGGGTGGTTCACGTAGTGCGCGGCGGGAAGCGACGCGAGGATGCCTCCCGCACCCCACAGGGCTTGCGACGCGGAGAGCTCGACGTTCCGGCCGGCCGTGCGCAGGGTGCCCCGCTGATCGCCCGTGCGGTACGTGGCGGTCAGGGAGGCACCCGTGTGCAGGTCGGTGCCGGGGTCGAGACGGACCACCGGTACCCGGCGCTCGGCGAGCACCCGCAGTACCGCATCCGCGGTCACGTCAAGGGGATTGGTCAGTACCAGCACCGACCCGCTTCGGCCGTCCATCAGCCGTTGCTCTGGTCCTGGTCGTAGGACTCGGTGGTGTCGGCGTCGGTCGGGCTGCCCGGGTTCCCGGCGGGCGTGGTCTGCGTGGGCGTCAAGCCACTGGTGCTGGTGCCGTGACCGCCCATCTCGACCGTTCGGCCGTGCTCGTCCACGAACACCGCGACCTGCGTCTCCGGGTCGATGACGGGCGTGTACTGCGGGACCGGGACGGTAGCCGTGAACGGCTGCATGCGGCTGGTACCCCAGGGTGCGGTTGTCATCTGTCCTGCGCCTCCATTTCGTGGCGGTGCTGGTGGGATCAACAGCTCGGCTGGATGGCCGGGTTGTGCGATCCCGTTCCGCGCTCCGGCGTCGATACTCTTGGCAGGAAGGTACGAAGTGGGCGGCGAACGCCGCCATGAAGTTCTACACGATTCCACACCGACTGCTGGGATCACCCGAGCAGCGCAGCGGCAGACGTGATCAGTTCACGAGCGGCCGACCCGTAGACGGCCAACTGGGCCAGCTCACCGAACGTTTCGGCGTACATCGTGATCTCGCTCGGTTGGGTGATGGTCAGATATCCAGAGATCAGTTCCACGTTCACCTGCGCGCTGTCGAAGATCCAGAAGCCTTCAACCGGCCAGCGCGTCCGATCAGGCCGCATCGGAACAACTCCCAAGCTCACGTTGGGAAGCGATCCGACTGTCGTCAGGTGGCGCAGCTGGTCGCGCATGACGCCGACGCCACCGATCCCGCAGCGCAGCACGGACTCCTCAATCAGGAAGGCGAACCGCCGGTCGCCCGCATACAGCACCCGTTGGCGCTGCATACGGGCGGCTACCGCAGCCGGAACGTCGTCAACGAGCCCTCGGCGCTGCTGGATGGCCTGGAGAGCGGCAGTCGTGTACCCAGGCGTCTGAATCAGGCCGGGCACCAACCATGATGAATAGGAACGGAATCGATGTGTCCGCTCGTACAGTGGAAGTCGGGCTTCCTGAGCCGCCTTGAGGCCGGCGCGCTCCATGCGTCGCCACTCGATGAACATGCCTTCGACGGCTCGCAGAGAGGCGATCATGTCCGGCGCGCGGTCCTCGGCCCCGCAGGCCCGACACCACTTCCGGATGTCGTCCTCGGACGGCGGTGTGTGGGCGTTCAGCAGACGCGAGACCTTGGAGGGGTACCAGCCGCATGCCGCGGCCAGGTCACGTCCTGACAGCCCGGCATCCCGCTGGATCTCGCCGAGCCGGTCGGCGAGATTCTGGCGGGCGCGCTGGACACTTGAAGATGCCGGGACAGCCATGGACGGTTATCGATCAGGCGAGACGGTACTCCGCGTGCGGTGTCGCCCGCTTCCATGCGACCTCGTAGGCCGCCAGGTACCGCTTGGCGAACTCCGGATCGTTCCGGACCTCCATGCCGGCCTCGGCCCACTGCCCGTCCCCGGTGAAGTGGTGCAGGATCACCACCTCGTCGTCCATCACCCAGCCGTCCAGGCCGGGCAGGAACAGATCACCGGCGCGGGAGCGCGGCAACCACCGCACGTCCTCTCCCGCCGCAATGTTCGGAAACGTCACGTCGTACTCGTACCGGATGTAGTCGGTCACCGGCTCGGAGACAACCCGTAGACGGCGCATGGCGACTCCACGGCCGGTCGCCTCGGCCACCGCGTCCAGCCACGACCGCCACCACGACTCGCGGTCCATCGGATCAAGCCGCTTGCCCTGCTGCCAGGCGATGAACTCGGGGTCGTCCAGCATGTAGCTGTCCCGCATCTCCAAATGCACCGCCGAGCGCTGCGCCTTGGCCAGCTGCTCACGAACCGCTGTTGCCACCGTCGTTGACCTCACTGTCCGGCCGGGGGATGAACTGGATCATGTTGGCGGGCAGCCGGAACACGCCCTCGTGATCCGGGATGTCCGTGGAGTGGCCCGGGATGGAACCGACCTCCTGGGCTTCCCTGATGGTGGCCTCGTCGGCCTTCCAGGACTGGATCACCAGGTCACCGGTCGCCTCGTCCAGCCAGATGGTCGGCGAGCCGTCATCGGGGTGTTCGGGTAGATCCCCAGAAACTTTAGCGTCATGACTACCTCCCGTACCGAGTGGATTCCATACAGTTCCACGACCTTGGCCCCACCGGCGAAAGGCCGTCAAGGGCGCGAGTGGAGCAGTGCCGCAGCCCCCGACGCGCGGGCGGGGGCGGCGGGCGGCGGCGGGGAGTCAGGCGTCCTCGTCGGGCGTCGGGGCCGCGCGGAGGGCGGTGACGACGCCCAGGGCGACGGTCGCGAAGGCCAGGGCGAGGAGGACGGCGAAGGCCGTCCCGATCAGGTATCGCACGAGGTCCTGCGTTCGGCGTCGAGGAGCAGGGTGAGGAGGTTCAACAGCGTCGAGGCCGGCGCGGTGTTGAAGCGGACGAGGACGCGGCCGTCCATGGTCCTGTCGGTGTCGATCGAGGGGAAGATGAGGCCGAACTCACGCCCCCGCTCCCGGACTTCGTCCAGCAGGGCGCGGATGTGGTCCTCGGTGTAGTACCGGATCCGGGGGTCGGTCGGCAGCATCGGGTGACGGCCGGGGCGGTAGACCATCAGGCGGCGTCCTTCAGCAGCTCGAACCAGACGGACTTGGCACGCTCGTGGGGGTCGACGCCCCAGCGGTGGGTGAGGGCCTCGACGAGCTGGAGGCCCCGGCCGGACTCGGCGAGCAGGGACAGCGGCGGGGCCGAGGGCAGGACCGGGCTCTCGTCCGTGACGGAGACGCGGAGGGAGTCGCCGACGGAGATGATCTCGACCAGCGGCGCGGGGGTGTCGGTGTGGCGCCAGGCGTTGACGAGGAGCTCGCAGAGGGCGAGCTGCGCGTCGGAGATGAGGGAGGGGGACCAGCCGACGCGGGTCATGGTGTTGTGGAGGGTGTGGCGGGCGATGGCGATGGTGGGCGTGTTGATGTGACGCATGGGAGTTCTCCCGAGGCGTGAGTGAGGGGGAACCGGCGGAACAGGTGTCGCCGTGAGCCAGGCCAGCGGAGATGGGCGCGGCTGCTCTGCGGTGCTTGCTAGCAGGCGTTACTGACGATCCGTCGGATCAATGTGAGATCGACCATAGCGCAGTCGGGCTCAATTTTGAGCCGATGATGGGGAGGTTCCCCCGAACGTGGCACCTCCACCGCCTCGACCTGCGGCAGACTGGTCATCATGGCGCTACGACCGAACCCAACCCTTCGCCAGCGGCGGATCGGGACCGAACTGCGGAGGATGCGGGAGCAGGCCGGCCTCGGCGGCAGTCAGCTGGCACGCGAACTCGGCATCCAACCCGCACAGATCACACAAATGGAGAGCGGGAAGGGCGGGATCAGCGCGGAGCGGCTGCGGACCATCGCGTCCGTCTGCATGTGTGACAACCAACCCTTGGTCGACGCGTTGGCTGCCATGACCTCGGAGCGGGTGAAAGGCTGGTGGGAGGAGTATCGAGGGATCCTGTCCACTGACTTTCTTGAGATTGCCGAGCTTGAGGCGAACGCGCAGAGCATCTCGACCTGGGCCACGACATACCTCCCCGGACTACAACAGACCGAGGCCTATGCGGCAGCGGTGTTCTCCCGCTTCGCTCCCTTCATTCCCAGCCACGACCTCGACGCCAGGACCGCCTTCCGCATGCAGCGAAAGGACACTGTCCGCCAGAACGGGGTTCCCTACTTCTCATTCATCCATGAAGCGGCGCTGCGAATGCAGTTCGGCGGCCCTCGGGTCCTCGCCGATCAGCTCGACCACCTCATCGATGACTCGCTGACCAGGCGAGTCTCAGTACGCGTAGTACCGTTTGACCTCGACACGTTCCCGGGCTGCGGCGAGAACATCATGTTCATCGAAGGACCGGTACCCGAGCTCGCCACACTCCAGATGGATACTGTGGCCGGATGCATGTTCTTCGACGCCCAGGCAGGCCTGGGTCGCCACCGGAGCGTCTTCGAGCATCTGAACTCCGTTGCCCTCTCCGAGGCCGAATCGCGCGAGTTCATTCGATCCATCGGGGATGAAATGCGAGGCAAGTATGCGTGACTCCAAGTGGCAGAAGTCCAGTTACAGCGGGGCTTCGAGCGAGTGCGTGGAGGTCCGCACGGTCAGCGGCGTGGTCGAACTCCGCGAGTCCGACGAAGGCCACACCATCCTCCGCACCACCCCCACCACCCTCGCCGCCCTCCTCCACGGCATCAAGGCCGGCGAGTTCGACCACCACGCCTGAACCCTTGCAGCCCCCTTGCGCAGGAAGTCGGCCTGCCCGACTTCCTGCGCAACCGCCTCGTCTCCACCGCCCCTCGCGCATGCTTGCGTGAGGGGCCGACAGCTCCCCCAAGGCGCTCGACCGGCGTCCGGCAGCTCAGCTCGGCTGCTCGCCGAGGGCAGTGCGGAGCCAGTCAAGCGAGTCGGTCGCCAGAATGGTGTCCGCGAGCGCGTTGGCGGTCTTCGTGGTCAGCCGCCCACGGCTGTTGTCGATCCACCGCTGGGCGTTCGCGTAGCCCTGAGCCCGGTACTCGAGGCCCTGGATCAGGCACTCCAGCTTGTCGGCGTCCCGCGCGCAGATCGCTTCCGGCGACTCCTTCGCCTCGTACTCGGCGATGAGCTCCTGTACGGCCGACGCCAGAACCTCGGGCATGCCGGCGACCTGGTCGGCCGTCACCGCCTCTGGGTCGGCGCTGCTCGCGTACTTCTTTCCCAGGTAGTTGACGTCTCCCGTACGCGTCTCCGCGATGTCGTGCCAGGTGGCGAGGAACGCCGCCTGCGCGGGGTCGGCGCCTTCGAGCTTGGCGATGAGCGAGGCGAGGAGCGAGGTCCGCCAGGAGTGTTCGGCCACCGACTCGGGGTCGCGGACGCCGGCCATCCACCAGCCCGTGCGCTTGGTCTGCTTGAGCGTCCCGGCTTCGAACAGGAAGCGCGCCACCGAGGACAGGTCGTCGGGCACCGTCGGACTCCCCTCACGCCTCAGCGAGGCGGATTGCGTAACGGATGTTCTCAAGTTCGCGCCGCCCGCGCGACGAGAGCTCAGCGCTATCCAACATCATGGGAAGCCGTTCTCGTAGAGCGCTTGCCGCCGTTCCGGAGCGCAGCAGGTTCGGCCGGATCTGGAGCAGCGACCACACGCTGTGGATGTTCAGGTCGAGGTAGCCATGACGGGGGTCGATGCCATCGGCGAGGTGAGCGAACAGCTTGTGTCCGGGCCAGGAGCCCGATGCCCGGGATGCGATGAAGTCGTCGGAGAGTTCGAGTGGGATCTCGCCGATCCAGTACGCCCAGTAGTTGAGGTTCGCGGCTGCGCCGACGTCGTCGGCAAGGGCGGTTTCGATGAAGTGGGACATGCGGTCCGGGTCGCCGTGCCGAGCCGAGACCATCGCGACGGAGCGGAGGTTGAGCCAATCGCTCAGCCAGTCGCTCGGCCGCGCGGTTCGCTGTTGGTGGGCGAGCCACGCCCGCGTGTCGTCCTGGTCGTCAAGTCCGGCGAGGTAGAGCGCCTGGCGCCGGAGGAGGAACTGGTCGCTCCCCCGGGCCTCCTCCGCTGTGCGCCGCATGTTGGCGAAGAACCGGTCGCGGTCGCCCGTGGTGAGCTCCGGGCCGGTCGGTACAGGCCCCCGCCGGGAGCGGGCTGGTGTCGGCAGCTCACGGAAACGCCGGGGCGTCCCGCCGCCGAGCGGCCATGCCAGGATCTCGATGAGGTCGCGCTGTATCACCATCGACCCGAGAGGGCCGACGCCGGACAGTGCGCTCTCTCCGAGGACGCCGGCGAGGAGCACATCGGCCTCAAGGGCATGCTCAAGGGCTTGGAGGAGGGTGGGCGGGGAACCCATCCGCATCAGCCGGTGTCGGTACGCGAGTACCTGTCCGACGGGCACCGCGGTGAGTGAGCGTCGGCCGCTCTCCCACCCCGCGATCGTGTCCGCCGAGACCGCGAGACGTTCGGCGAACTCCTCCTGGGTGTGGTCCTGTTGCTCTCGGATCACCCGCAGGACGTACCCGGAGATGATGCCCGAGCGAGGGCGAGCGGCCCGGCCCTGACTGGCGGTCGGGGTTTGGCGTGAGCTTGATCGCAATGAAGTCCCCGTTTTCGGGAGTCCGCTCCGATTTACCCGTACTGGTGGTCACTGCATGGTCCGATCGGAGACTCCTACTGTGGTTGCCGTCCCCGGTCGAGGCTAACCGGAAGCCCTCCTGGCAAGCCTCCCCCTCCCCCGAACCGGTGACAGGAACCATCGAAACCATGGAGGTTACCGATGTTCGCTTACACGGATCGGATCCCGACCGGGAGCCCGCTTCCGCAGGGGCACGTGACCCCGACCCCGTTCGTCGTCGGGAAGATCGCCCCGTACCCGCCGTTCGATGCCGGCACCACCGCTCGCCGGATCGAGCTGGACCCGGCGAGCCAGACCGCGAAGTACTTCGACCCGGACGGATTCCCGATGATGATGCCTGGCCACGGCACGTCGTCCGGTACGAACCCGCCGACCGGCACCACCGGGCAGGGCGACACTCAGGGCGGGGACGCCGCGGACAGCGACACAGGGAACGACACCGACCAGTGACGTCGACTGACACGGGACCGGTCGCGGTCGTCACCAACCTGCAAGACCCGACCGCTGACCTGGTGATCGCCGAGCTGCACGACCGGGGTGTCCCGGTCGTGCGGTTCGACGCCGGTGACTTCCCCGCCACCCTGTCGTGCTCCGCTCGGATCGGCGGCAGCGCGCAGAAGTGGGAGGGGAGCGTGCGCACTCCCACGCGGCTCGCCGGTCTGGGCTCGGTCCGGTCCTTGTACTACCGGCGGCCGTCCGCGTTCGCGTTCCCCCACCTCAACCCGCAGGACGCCCGGGTCGCCGCCGCGCAGGCCCGCTACGGCCTCGGCGGCGTCCTCGTCTCCCTCCCCGGGTGCCTGTACGTCAACCACCCGAACCGGATCGGCGACGCCGAGTACAAACCCGCCGGCCTGGCCGCCGCTGCGGCCTGCGGCTTCCAGGTCCCACCAACCCTGCTCACCAACGAGCCTGACGCGGCACGCCAGTTCATCAGGACCCACGGGCAGGTGATCCACAAGCCGATCAGCATGCCGACGTACCTGATCGACGGCGTGGCCCAGACCGTCCCCGTCACCGAGGTCACCACCGTGGAGATCGGCGACTCGGTGGCCGGAACGATGCACCTCTTCCAACAGCGCGTCAACAAGGTCGCCGACGTGCGGGTCACGGTCATCGGTGAGCGGGTGTTCGCCGTCCGGATCGACTGTGACCTCCTGGACTGGCGCGTCGACTACTCCGCTCACACCTACACGGCGATCCCGGTCCCGGAGCGGGTCGAGCGCGCCGTGTTCGCCTACCTCGCGCACTTCGGGCTGGTCTTCGGCGCATTCGACTTCGCCCTCACCGGGCCGGAGCACGCCGATGACAGCTGGATGTGGATCGAGTGCAACCCCTCCGGGCAGTGGGCTTGGATGGAGCCTCCGACCGGGCTGCCGATGACCGCCGCTCTGGCAGATCTTCTCCAACGAGGAGCAGCATGACCGACACCGCACGGCTTCGGCGACAGCTTGCCGACAGCATCACCGGGCGCGATCTCACCGAACCGGCCTGGCGCAAGGCGATCGAGGAGGTCCCGCGCGAGGTGTTCCTCTCCGACGCCGTCTTCCGCCAGGGTCAGGACGCGCGGGGCGTGACGGTCTATCGGCCGTTGAGCCGCCACGAGGTCCCCGAGGCCGAATGGCTGGCTATGGCATACAGCAACGAGACCTGGGTGACCCAGGTCGATGGCATCGACGCCGGCGACGCGACCGGCCCGGTGCACGGACTACCGACCTCGTCGTCGACGCTGCCCTCGCTCGTCGTCCGGATGCTGGAGGCTGCCGGTATCGGGGCCGGCGACCGGGTGCGGGAGATCGGCACCGGAACCGGGTACTCCACCGCGGTCCTGTGTCACCGGCTCGGCGACGACCTGATCACCTCGGTCGAGGTCGACCCGGCGGCCGGTGCCCGCGCACGCGAGGCGCTGCATCGCCTCGGCTACGCCCCGACCCTGGTCGTCGGCGACGGCCTGGACGAACGGCAGGCCGGTGTCGAGTTCGACAGGATCGTGGCGACCTGCTCGGTGCGCAGCATCCCGTACCCGTGGCTCTGGCAGCTGAGGCCCGGCGGCACGATCACGACGTGCCTCGGCGGGTGGATGCAGGCCTCCGGGCTGGTGCACATCACCGTGCAGGAGGACGGCAGCGCAACGGGCCGGTTCACCGGCGAGGAGACAGCGTTCATGCTCGCCCGGCCGCACCAGCCGCCGCCTCGTCCCACGTTCACCATGCACTCGGGTGTCGCCCGCTCGACCGGCCTCGACCCGTCCCGCCTGTGGTCGTGGACCGGCAGATTCCTCGCCCAGCTCGCCGCGCCCTCGGCCGAACTGCTGGGCGCCGGTGCCCAGGTGATTCTGCTGGACACCGCGACCGGCTCCCAGGCATGGACGGAGGTGGACGGGGCCGGCTGGACGGTTCATCAGCGCGGGCCGCTGCTGCTGTGGGATGCGGTGGAACGCACCTTCGAACGGTGGGAGGAGGCCGGTGCCCCGGAGCAGGAGCAGTTCGGTCTGACGGTAGCCGGCGAGGACCAGCGGGTGTGGATCGGCGGTCCGAGCGGCCCGAGTTGGCTCCTGCCCTCCTGAGCGCCGATAGGCTGGGTGCCCCGTCTCGAAGGAGGACCAGGTGGACGAGGACGAGCCGCTGGAGCGGTGGGCGGCCCGCCGGGACGCACAGCGCCGTTCGGTCGGCACGCTCAAGGCCGTTATCCTCGGCTTCGAGGACGCTCCGTCCCACCTGCACCAGGGCGAACCGCGACTGATCTCCCGCTGGGACGGCTACCAATGGGTGCCCGAGACCATCGCGCCGGACTACGCCGCCGCACAACGACTCGTCCACGGCATCGAGGGCGACGGCGTGATCCCGATGGTGTCGGCCCGCCCGGCGAAGAAGCCGGCGGGCAAGCACCGTAAGCCCTGACCGTTGACCCAGCGCCTGGCCCTGGCAGGGGCCAGGCGCCTTCGCGTCATGCGGGGCCTGACCACTCCGCCCCGCCGAGTTGTTGCTCGGCGGGGCGGAGTCGTGTGCGGTGGATCGTGCCCGGCTTCGACCGGTTCGGGCTCACCGTCACGCCCGACGGGCAGACCGTGTGGCTGGACAGCCCGGACGACCCCGTACCGGCGCCGCACTGATCGGAGTGGGAAGTCGGCCGGGCCGACTTCCCACTCCGCACCAAGCGCCTTACTGCTTTGGCTGGCTCGCCCGCTGCTCCCCTGTTACAGGAGCCGCAGGTGATCGAGGGCGAGGTAGGCCGCGGCGGTGTCGGTCATCTCCCCCGCGCGGAGCACCCGGGTGCGGAACTCCGCCAGGTCGAGGGTGACCACGTCGATGAACTCGGTGCGCTCCGGCCGCGGTTCGCAGATCTTGACGCAGTCGGTGGCGACGAAGGCGTGGCGGCGGGTGTCAGCGTACGCGTCGAGCCAGTACGACCCGACCTCGCGCACGTCGCCCTGGTAGCCGGTCTCCTCCAGCAGCTCGCGGACGATGGCGCCCGCCGCGGACTCCCCGGGTTCGACGTAGCCGCCCGGGAGTTCGTGCAGCACGCGGCCGGGGCCCGGACGGTACTGGCGGACGAGAATGACCTGCCGGCCGGAGGTGAGGGCGAGCACGGCGCCGGCCGGGCGCTCGCGCTTGAGGTAGAACTCCTCCTTCCTGCCGTCGGGCATCTCGTAGTCGACGCGGTCCACGGCCCGGCCGAACTTGCTGAACACGGTGGTGCGTTCGAGCTCGCGCCACGACGCGGCGGTGGTGTCGGTCATGGCCAGGACTGTGCGACTCGCCTCGTCGAGGAGGGAGCCGCTTCCACTGGGATGGCGGGCGCGGCACGTCCGGGAGACCACCGGATCGGGTGATGTGGCAGGGCACATCGGTGGGCAGTCCACGGCCACCCCGGTACGCTGATCCGCCCGCCTGGAGGGGAAGTTGGAAGGCCCTCAACGCGCCTGGTCCACCATCCTGACCGGCTCCCGGCTGACCATCCGACGTCCCGGCGACCTGACCTGGTTCGACAGCGAGATCGCCGCCACCCGCGAGTGGCGCCATCGCGTCCACGACCACGGCACCCTGCTACTGATCACCGGCCCGTTCACCAACGCCTTCGACTTCCGACCCGCCGCCCCAACAGGCCGGCTCTTCCTCCTCAACACACCGGTCCGACCCGCAAACGACACCTGACCGGGGCCATCCTCGAAGCCGTCGGACAGCAAGCCGCGGGGGCAGGACGCAGCAGGGCGGCCGGGGACGCGGCGCGGCGGGCCGCGCAGGCGCTGACCGAGGTCTGCGGGCAGGTGGGCTGGGTTGTACCGGCGGCTCGGGCCGCCGGATCCGGTGCTGGCGGCCAACGTGCGGTGGCTGGCGGGATACTGGCACCCGCGAAACCTGGGCCGGGCCGGGCCGTGCTCAGGCACAGCGTCGAGTCCATCCTGCGCGCCACGTCGGCCGTCCGGACGGCGGGGCCCCCGTCCGACCGGGCCGGCGTGTAGCTCCCGGGCGGCGTCATGGACGCCGGACCGGCGGCGCGGGTGTGGCCGCGCCACCGGTCCGACGCCGGGTGAGGGCGGTCGGTCAGCAGGGGACCTTGCTGCCGTTGTCGGTGAGGAGGTCGTCGCGGATCCAGCCCTTGACCCCGGTGGCGTCGTTGCGGGCGTAGGTCCACGTCCCGTCACTGGCCGAGACGTAGCAGTGGTAGTCGATCAGCTGGGTCGAGTAGGACATCCCCAGCACCGCACAGCCGGTGCTCGGGCCGCTGCGCATGTTGACGCCGTTCCCGGAGCTCTTGTGCCAGGTGCTGCTGTCCTTGTCGCTGTAGGACACGCCGCAGGCGGCAAGTGCGGGTGTGTCCGTGGGCGCGGCACCGGCGGGGACGGCGGCAGCCAGCGGCACGATCAGGGTGCCGGCGGCCAGCAGGAAAGCCGTGGCGGTGCGCTTGGCGGAACGGTGCATCCAGATCCTCCGTGAGTGTGGCGGGACCGCTTCAGTCCCGCGACCGGGAGGCGCACTCCGGATCGACGGCCGACGTGCGCTCCGATACGACCGTTCCACCACCGTCGGTGCGGTTCGATGGCGAGGCGTGTCAGCCGGTTGGCAATGCGTGCCGTTCCAGGTTCCCCTCGCGCTCGCGCCACTCGCTGGGTGTCAGACCGTAGGCGGTGCGGAAGGCGCGGGTGAACTCGGCGGGCCGCAGAAAGCCCCAGCGCGCGGCGACAGCGTGGATGGTGAGCTGCCACAGGCGCGGGTCGGCCAGGTCGAGGCGACAGCGTTCGAGCCGGCGGTGGCGGATATGCGCGGCTGGCGTCGTGTCCTGCTTCTGGAAGATCCGGTAAAGGGTGCGCAGCGAGATCCGGTGGGCGTCGGCGACGGCCTGGGGGTCGAGCCACTCGGCGGGGAGGTGGTCGTCGATGAAGGAGAGGATCTGCAGGTAGAGGACGCGTTCCCGGGAGTCGCCGGGCACGGCGGCGAGCCGGTCGAGGTGGTGGGCCAGGAAGGTCTCGGTCAGGTCGGTGAGCACCCTGCCCAGCCGGGCCGCCTGGCCGGCGTTCTCCGGGCAGTCGCCGGTCAGCGCGGTCATGAAGCCGGACAGCAGCAGGCCTGTGCCCCGGGTACCGTCTAGCGGCGTTGCGAGCAGGGAGGTGATCTCCCGGTGCGGCAGGTGCAGGAGGCGTTTGGGGATCTGGATCATCAGGCACTGGGCGCGGCTCTGCCCGGGTCCGACGAAGGACTCGAACGGGCACGCGCTGTCGTGGACGACGAGGTCGCCTGGGCCGAGGAGAGCGCTCCGGTCGGCCAGTTCGATGCCTGGATGGCCGCGGCGGATGAACAGAACCTGGTAGTGCTCGGGGTCGAACTGCCGGACCAGCCGCGGTGTGCGCCGCAACGCCAGGGGCGAGTAGTTCATGGCGGCCAGCCGGCAGTCCCCCAGTTGCACGGCGCTCAGTTTGGCCGCGAAGCGGTCCGGGTCGAGCGATCTCATCTGCACGGTGACCGTCCCCCGGACGGCAACCTCCCGCCACGCTCCGATCCAGTCGGTCTCCGGCACCCGGTCACTGTCGTAGAGCGTTTCCACCCAACCCCCAACCTGACATGGCCGCGCCACGTATGCCCACTATACGTCCGTGGGCGAAGGGGCGCGAGACGAGGAGCCGTCAGGGCACGGACGTGGGGCGCGCTCGGCGGCGGCATCGAGGGCGCCGTCACCAAGCCCGTCGACCACAAGGCGGCCGTCAGCAACGAGCCTGGCGATGGCCTTCTTCACACTGGCCGGACCGCGGTGTACCGAGTAAGGACCGCCCCCGGCTACAGGAGCCGGAGCTGATCGAGGGCGAGGTAGGCCGCGGCGGTGTCGGTCATCTCCCCCGCGCGGAGCACGCGGGTGCGGAACTCCGCCAGGTCGAGGGTGACCACGTCGATGAACTCGGTGCGCTCCGGCCGCGGTTCGCGGATCTTGACGCAGTCGGTGGCGACGAAGGCGTGGCGGCGGGTGTCGGCGTACGCGTCGAGCCAGTACGACCCGACCTCGCGCACGTCGCCCTGGTAGCCGGTCTCCTCCAGCAGCTCGCGCGCGATGGCATCCGCCGCGCACTCCCCCGGTTCGACGTAGCCGCCGGGGAGTTCGTGCAGCACGCGGCCGGGGCCCGGGCGGTACTGGCGGGCGAGGATGACGCGCTGGTCGGAGGTGAGGGCGAGCACGGCGCCGGCCGGGCGCTCGCGCTTGAGGTAGAACTCCTCCTTCCTGCCGTCGGGCATCTCGTAGTCGACGCGGTCCACGGCCCGGCCGAACTTGCTGAACACGGTGGTGCGTTCGAGCTCGCGCCACGACGCGGCGGTGGTGTCGGTCATGGCCAGGACTGTACGACTCGCCCCGTCGCGAGCGAGCCACGTCCGCGCGGATGACGGGTGCGGCAACCCCGGAAGACCACCGGATCGGGTGACGTGGCAGGGCACAGCCATGGCCGGCACCCGCCTCGCCACCGTGCTCCACCGGCGGGGGGACCGCTCCGGAGCCGATCACCACGCTGCTCAGGCCTCGGCACTCGCCGCCTCCATCGGCTCCGCGCGCCCGACCTCGGCCCTCGCTGACAGACGGGCCACTGACGGCCGGTGAGCTCGACCACCACGCCTGAAACCTCCCGGCCCCCTTTGCGCAGGAAGTCGGCCTGCCCGACTTCCTGCGCAACCACCTCACCGCACCGCACCGACACCGTTGCCCCTCGCGCCGGCCCCGGCGCGAGGCTCCACTCTTCGTCGCCCGGCGGGCCCTTGCGCTCCGCAAGGGCCTGCCGGGCGAGGGACCCACGCCGACGCCCCCGTATGGCTGCCCAGCTCCGCCGAGGGCGGCCGTGGCATGCATCTGGTCAGCGAACACGCCCCCCATCGGGGCACTCGCCCCACCCGCGTGCACGACTTTCGCCGCCCGGCGGCGCCCGGCCCCACCGCGTGATATCCGCTGGCCTGCAGTCGGCGACGCGCGGCAGTATGCCGCCATGACGACGAACGGAGCCCCCCGAACGGCGGGCGAGGCGGTGCAGGAGTTGCGGGGGCTCGCCCACTGGTGGGTCGACGGCCGGTACGCCGACCCGGATCGTCTGGTCCAGGCCGCTCTCCGCGCCCTGGTCGTCGGCGTCGACACACCGTCACTGCCGATCCTCGCCGGGCTCCTGCGCAGCGAGAAGGACCAAGCCCCGGAACTTTTCGGCCAGGTGATGGACGAGCTCGGTTGTGGCTTCCACCCGCCCGAGGACTACTGGGAAGGCCGACTGGCGCTCGCCCGCTGGTACGCCGCCGAGATCGTCGGCGGATGGCTCGACCCCGTCGAGGGCGCCGAACTCATCATCGAGAACGTTGCCGAGGCCTACGGCGAGTCCGCGGAGTTGGCACCCATGGTCGACGCGGTGAAGGCGCTCCAGAACTACGGCGAGCCGACATACCCGGACGACATCCCCGCACACCTGACCCGGGCCGCCCACGAACTCCTGGCCCGTATCCCCTCCTGACAGCACGACCGCGCCGACACCGGCCGCGACGCGTCTGCGGCAAGGCCGGGCGCAGTCGCGTGCGGTGGATCGTACGGTCGGGAGGCTCAGCCCGGGGCGGGGGCGGCCGCGGGGCCGGGGTCGACGCCGCCGCCCGTGCCTTCGAGCTGCTGGATCAGGGCCTTGAGCGCCGCGATCTCCTCGCTGAGGGCCTTCTTGCCCGCCTTGGTGAGCTGGATCCAGGTGCGGGCCCGCTTGCCTTCGTAGCCCTTGTCGATCGTGACCAGGCCCGCCTTCTCCAGGACTCCGAGGTGCTGGGAGAGGTTCCCGGCGGTGAGCCCGAGCGTCCCGCGGAGGAACGTGAACTCCACCTGCCGGGCCTCTTTGGTCACCGCGAGGATGCCCAGGCGGACGCGCTGGTGCACGACGTCGTCGAGGCCGTTGGTGGGGTGTTCGTTCATGCGGCCGACCGCCCCCTGCCCGCCTGCAGCAGGGCGAGGCCGACGCCGCCGAGCAGCAGCACTCCCCCCTCCAGCAGGATGTGCGGGAGGCCGCCCCACGGCGAGGGGTCGGGAAGGTCGCCGGTGCTGATCATGGAGCCAAGGTACCCGCAGGCGATGGCGAGGAGCAGCCAGCTGCGCTCGATCCGGGCGAGCAGCAGCAGCGCCAGGCCGATCGTGCCGGCCGGGCTCACCACCGAGTTGTCGAGGATCGGGGCGAAGGGCGACGGCCCGCGGAGGTCGGCGAGGAACCCCGGGTCCAGTGCCGTCCACGCCACGTAGCCGGTGATGAGCACGACCAGGGTGATGCCCAGCGCCAGGTACGGTCCGACCCGGGTGCCCAGGCCGAGCCTGGCCGAGCGCCGCACGTAGAACCAGCTGATCGCGGCGTAGGCGAGCAGTAACGCCACCGGCCAGTACCACATGGCCGGCGGCAGGCCGCCGTTGTGCTCGCCTTGGCCGTAGCGGACCACCGGGGCGGCGCCGAGGCGCACCGCGGCGAAGACGAGGAGGGCGAACCAGGCGCCGCGCTGCTCACGGTGGATGTGCCGGGTCAGGGCCTGCTTCATCGTCAGGAGGTCGCGGGGGTTGTTCGAGGAGGGGGCGGAGTGAGTCGTCACGCCCACAAGGTTTGCATGACAAACCGATTGCGTCCAGAGACCTGTTGTCGATCCGGCGAAAGTGGGCGCGCCGAAGAAGCCCTCCACATCGGTGTCATGACGCTTCGTCAAGGAGATCGGCCGTGGCCGTCCAGGATGGGACGTCTGCTACGTCGCTCCGCCGAGCCGCTGGTAGAGCACGTGCCGGGAGCGTCGGGTGCGGGTGACGAGGCCGGCGCGGTGGAGGATCTGCAGGTGGTACGAGGCGGTGGCCGGGCTCAGGTAGAGCCGTTGGGCGAGTTCCGTCGTGGAGCGCGGTTGGCTCAGCTCGGCCAGGAGTTTGCGCCGCATCGCGCCGATCAGCGGGTGGTCCTGCGCGGGCGGCAGGCAGTCCGCCTGCGCGGCGGGGTAGACGATCAGCGGGGTGCGCGGGGCCGGCGCGCCGGGTGGCTCCCCGGCGCAGAACAGGGCCCAGTCGACGAAGACGCTCGGCGTCAGGATCACCGCGTCCGCGTCCAGCGCCAGCTGGTGGATGCTGTCCGTACGCATGTGCACGAGCAGTTCGCCGTCGCGCCACTCCAGGTTCGGGGCCAGCCGGTTGAGGGCCTCGGCGAGCCCGGACCGGGCGATCTCGGAGGCCCGGGCGGTGACGTCGGCCTCCAGGCGGGCCCGGATCGCCGGCCACGAGAGCGCCAGCGCCGCGTGCCAGAACCGCGCCATCTCGTCGGCGAGGCGGTGCGCGAAGTGGTCCTCCCCGCGGTCGAGGGCCCGCAGGAGCTGCCGGGGCGGCGGGTGGCCGGAACCGGGATCCCAGGCGTGGCCGTTGACGGCCCCGGCCAGCTCGTAGCGGATCCGTTCCTGCGGGGTCGTCGCGATCTGGTGCAGCGCCGTGTCGATGTCGGTCAGGAAGGCCGGGGGCTCCGGCCGGATGAAGTCCGGGGCGTACCCGAGGGGGCCGCCTGCGCCGACGACGGCGAGCAGCCCGAGCCGGTGGCGGGACAGCGCGTCCGTGGCCCTGGTCCGCCACTGCGGGGTCAGGGTGGCGGGGCTGAAGCCGACGAGGCGGAGCAGGTCCTTGGCCGCGCCCACCGGTGAGACCGCGAACCTGACGCCTCCCAGCCCCCGGGCCCCCAGGCGGATCCGGATCACAGACGCTCCCCCTTCGCCAGCCTCTTCGAAAACCATCGAATCATTCGACCGGCCGATCGGCGTGGCGTTTGCTGGATTCACCGAACCGCCCAGCCCTGAGAGGAATTTGGGACCCGTGATCGCTCACAAGAAGCCGGCCGCCGTCGTGGCCGCCGCGGCAGCCCTCGTCGTCGGCGCCACCGGCGCGGCGTCCGCCCAGGCCGCGCAGTCCGCCCGGACCGCCGAGGCCGCCGGCCAGGCCGGTCACGTGGCCTGGAGCCAGGGACAGGCGCCCGGCACCCGGGCGGGCGCCCTCACCGCGGGCCTCTACGTCCGGATCTACAGCCTGTACCAGGGGACCCCGGGCCAGTGCCTGGACGCCGACGCCACCGCCGGCGGCAACGGCACCCGGGTCCAGGTGTGGGGGTGCAACGGCACCACCCAGCAGGAGTGGTTCCTGTCCACCGACGGCAGCCTGCAGAACGTGCGGTTCCCGGGCATGTGCCTGGACGCCGACACCAACGGCGGCGGCGCCAACGGCACCCGGGTGCAGCTGTGGCAGTGCAACGGCACCACCCAGCAGAAGTGGTACCACCCCTCCGGGGACCTGGCCATCTACAACTACCGCTACAACAACGGCAACAACACCGTGCTGGACCGCGACATCAACGTGGCCGGCGACGGCGCCCGCACCCAGCTGTGGGGCAAGAACTTCCAGTCCCAGCAGTGGTGGGACATCCGCACCGCGTGACGCCTCCGGCGCGGACGGCCGGTGACCACGCCGTCCGCGCCGGCACCCGGTGGCCATGACGTCTCGACACGGAGGGAATACCCCATGGGAATCGCCCACCACGGAACGGCGGCACGCACCCGGACGGGGCTCGGCACGGCGGCCGTCGGGCTCGCCGCCGCGCTCGCGTTCGCCGCAGGAATGACGCCGGCCTCGGCGTCGAGCACGGCGCAGCAGGGCAGCGGAACCTCCTCCCCCTCGGTCAGGGACGGGGAGATCGTGGAGCTCTGGAACCTCAACAGCCAGCACTGCCTGTCGGTCGGGGCCGGGAGCACGGCGGGCGGGGCGGGGATCATCCAGTGGTCCTGCTACGGCGGCGCCGAGCAGTACTGGGGCCTCTACCCGATGCCGAACTCCGGCGGCGGCTACGAGATCGTGAACAAGAACAGCGGCAAGTGCCTGGCCGATCCGGCGAGTTCGCCGAACGCGGGCGTCCAGCTGATCCAGTACGGCTGCGACAAGGGGCCGGAGCAGACCTGGTACTTCGGCTCGAACCCGGACACGGGCTTCGCGCAGATCAGGAACCGGGCGAGCAACCTGTGCGCCGCGGTCGGCGGTTCGAACACGACGCCGGGCGCCCCGGTCATCCAGTGGCCCTGCACGGGCGGTTCCGAGCAGCGGTGGACGGCCTCCGGGTGACCGCCGGACGCGTCACCGCCGGCCGGCCGGCGGCGCGTCGAGGAGGCCGGCGCGGACCTGGGCCAGGCGGGCGAAACCCGTCCGGGCCGCGGGGACGGGGGCACCGGAGGAGGCACCGGCCGGCGCGGGGGTACCGGCCGGTGCCGGCCCGGCGGTCTGGGGCAGGGCGGCCAGGGACAGCGCGGTGGTGCCCGCGCCGAGTCCGACGGCCCTGGCGAAGGTGCGCCTGTCGATCACGCCGTTTCCTCCGTCGTGCGAATGTGCCGTTCGGACCGGTGGGTTGACACCACGTCAACGTCCCGCGCCGCCGACACGTGCCGCAGTGGGCGCCCGGGGCGCCCGGGAACACCGGGGCGCCCGGGGCCGGTGGGGCGCGCCGCAGCCTGCCCGGCGCTCGCACGATTGGGTGGCGACCGCCATTGATTCCGCACCGTTCACCGAGGCCTGCTGGAGTGGACGGGCTCCCCCAGGCCCGTCGCACTCCTCACCGAACAGGTCAGGTGAACGACATGCTCGACCACTCCGTCCGCCCGTCCCGTCCCGCGCTGTACCTGCGCTGCTACCCCGCCGACGCGGCGGGTCTGGAGTACCAGCGCGCCGCGTTGGAGCGCCTGGCCCGCCAGCGCGGCCTGCCGGTGCCCGCCGCGTTCCTGGACGACGGGGTGCGCTCCGGCGACCGGTGCCCCGCCCTGGAGCGGCTGCTGGAGCGGGCCGGGCAGGGCTGGGTGAACGTGGTGCTGGTGCCCGGCCCGTTCGTCTTCTCCCTGGACGACCGCAGTGCCCGGGCGACCGTGCGCCGGCTGGAGGCGCTGGGCTGCACGGTGCTCGAACTGCCCGACCGCGCCGCCCGGCCGCACCGGCGGCCGGCCCCCGCCTGCACCGCCCGAACGAGAGCACCCGCATGAAACCGCCCGAACAAGATCACCCGAACGAAACCGCCTGAACACGCCACCCGCGCACACCGTCCGGACACACCATCCGCACACCCCCGCACCGCCCGTACCGCGACGGCGCCCCGGCGGCCACGACCGGGAGCCGTCACGGCATGATGGGCCCCATGGCCTTCGCAACCCTCCTCGGCGAGCGCCGCGCACCCGGACCGACCGGACGGCCGTGAGCCGGCCCGTCGAGCCGGGATCGCCCGGTGCCGGATTCGCGTTCGTCGGGCGCCGCCCCGAACTGGAGCGCCTCACCCGGGCGATGCTCCACCCGCCCGCCGTCGTCCTGGTCGAGGGCGAGGCCGGTCTCGGCAAGTCCCGGCTGGTGGCCGAGGCCGCCGCCGACGCCGCCGCGGCGGGCCGCCGGGTGCTGACCGGCTTCTGCCACCCGCTGCGCGAGCCGCTGGCCTTCGGCCCGGTGGTGGACGCGCTGCGCGGCGTCGGCCCGTTCCTGCCGCCCGCCGACCGCATCCCGGCCAGTGCCGGGGCGCTGCGTCCGCTGCTGCCCGACCTCGCCGACCGGCTGCCGCCGCTGCCCGCAGCCGCCGGTGACGGGACGCCGGGGCTGCGGCTGCTCGTGCAGGCCGTACGGGCGCTGCTGGGCGCGCTCGGCGAGACGGTGCTGGTCGTCGAGGACCTGCACTGGGTGGACGACGCCACCCGGGAGCTGCTCCTGCTGCTGGCGCGGGACGTGCCGGCGGGGCTGGCCCTGGTGCTCACCTACCGGGCCGAGGACCTGCCGCCGGACACCCCGGTGCTCGGCGCCGCCTACCGGCGTCCGGCCGGGGTGGGCGGCGCGCTGGTGCGCCTGGCCCCGCTCGCCGAGGCCGAGGTCGACGAGCTGGCGCGGGCGGCGCTCGGCCCGCGCGCGACGCCGGCGCTCGCCCGGGTGCTGTTCGACCGCAGCGAGGGCCTGCCGCTGGTCGCCGAGGAGGACCTGATCACGCTGTGCGAGCGGCGCGGCGCCGGGGCGCTGACCAACGCCGCGGACCTGGCCGCCGATCTGGAGCAGTCCGAGGTGCCGCGCGGCCTGCACGACGCCGTCACCGAGCGGCTGGCGGCGCTGTCCCCGGACGCCGCCGCGATCGCCTCCGCGGCCGCGGTGCTCGGCGTGCCGGCCGGGGAGGACCTGCTGGCCGCGGTGGCCGGCCTGGAGGCGCAGGCCGCGGCGGACGGCCTGACCGAGGCACTGCGGGCGGCGGTGCTCCACGAGCGGCCGCTGGCCCACTACGGCTTCCGGCACGTGCTGGCGCAGCAGGTGGCGTACCGTCGGCTGCCCGGGCCGCGGCGCACCGCGCTGCACCGGCGGGCGGTGGCGGCGCTGGGCGCGCGCGAGCCGAGGCCGCTGGTGCAGATCGCCCACCACACCCTGGCGCTGGGCGACCGGGCGGCGTGGCAGGAGGTGGCCGAGGCGGCCGCGGACCAGGCGGTCGCGCTCGGGGACAGCGGCAGCGCGGGGGCGCTGCTGCGGCGGCTGTTGGACGAGCCCGACCTCGATCCGCACCGGCGGGGGCGGGCGGCGCTGGCGCTGGCGCGGATCGCCGCGGACGGCGTGGACTCGGTGGCCAGTGCGGCGGTGCTGACGGCGATCATCGCCGACCCGCGGCTGCCGGTGCCGGACCGCGGCGAGATCCGGCTCTCGCTGGGCTTCCTGATGGCCGTGCACGGCGGGGACCGGGCCGGTTTCGACCGGATGGAGGAGTCCCTGGAGGAGTTGGAGGAGCGTCCGGGCCGGGCGGCCAGGGCGATGGTGGCGCTGGCCATGAACGAGCGCGACGGCGCCGGGGAGCGCGCCTGGCAGTGGCTGGAGCGGGCCGAGCGGACGCTGGCCGCGCACCCGGACGAGGAGGTCGCGGCGGCCGTGCGGGCGACCCGGCTGACGTTCCTGGCGCGCGAGGGCGACCCGTCGGTGTGGGAGCTGCTGGAGGAGCTGCCGCGCAGTTCGCGGCGGCCGGAGATCGTCCGGCAGACCACCCGCGCGCTGTACAACGCGGGTGAGATCGCCGTCGAGCTGGGCCACGACCGGCGGGCGGCGCGGCTGTTGGAGGAGAGCCGGCGGCTGGCCCGGCAGGCGGCGATCCCGTATCTGGAGTGCTACAGCCGGATCGCGCTGGTGCGGTTGGACGGCCTGGCCGGGCAGTGGGAGGGGCTGGAGGAGCGGCTGGCCGCGCTGGGCGCGGAGTTCCCCGACCTCGCGATGGCCGGGGTCGAGCAGGCGCTGCTGCTGGGCCGGCTGGCGGCGGCGCGCGGCCGGCTCGCGGTGGCGCACGCCCACTTCGCGGAGGCGGGCCCGTACGGAGAGCGGGAGTCCCAGGTGACCGGGGCGCTGCGGGCGGCGGCGGGGCTGGCGGCGCTGCAGTTGGCGGAGGGTGACGTGGCGCGGGCGGCGGCCACGCTGGAGCCGGCGCTGGCGGCGCTGCGGCTGGCCGGGGCGTGGCCGCGGGCGGCGGAGTTGCTGCCGGTGGCGGTGGAGGTGCTGCTGGCGGACGGCGACCGGGCGGGGGCCGGGGAGTTGGCCGGGCAGGCGGGGGCGCACCTGGAGGGGCGGGACGCGCCGGCCGCGCTGGCGGCGCTGGCCTTCGCCCGTGGTCTGCTGCTGGCGGACGGGGATCCGGCGGGCGCGGGCGCGCAGTTCGTCCGCTCGGGCGGGCTCTGGCAGGAGATCGGGCGCCCGTACGAGGCGGCGCGGGCCGGGGAGCGGGCGGCGACCGTGGTGGCGGGGGTGGACCGGGCGGCGGCCGGGGAGCGGATCGCCGCCGCGGAGCGGGCGTACCTGGCGCTGGGGGCGGCCTCGGACGCGGCCCGCTGCCAGCGGCTGCGGCGGGAGTTGGGCCTGGGCCGGGCGGCCTCGCCGGGGCGGCGCGGCTACGGCGAGCGGCTGTCGCCGCGTGAGCGGCAGGTGGCGGCGCTGGCCGCGCAGGGGGCGGCGAACCAGGACATCGCGCGGGCGCTGTTCCTGTCGACCCGTACGGTCGAGCACCATGTGGCCGGTGCGCTGCGCAAGCTCGGGGTGGGGCGGGCGGGGCTGGGTGAGGCGCTGGCGGCCGAGGACGACGCCACCTGACGCCATCCGACACCACCTGACGCCACCTGGGAAAATGGGTCCCGCCCCGCTCCCTCAAGGGGGCGGGACCCGGTCCGGGTCAGCCGTGCTGGTGGTGCCCGGAGCGTTCGACCAGCCGGGAGAGCCGGGCCAGTCGGGCCAGGCCCGGGCGGCGCAGGCCGCTGCTGCGGCGGGCAGGCAGGACCAGCCCGGGGTCGGGGGCGGTGAAGTGCTCGTCGGCGTAGAGGCGAAGGCGCTCGCGGCGGGTCATGGGCGACCTCCTGGGGGGTGAGGGTCGTCGGCTGGGGCGGGTTCCAGGAAACCGGCCGGGCCGGGGTGGGATCAATGCGTACCGCTACCCAATCCCGTACCGAACGCTGGGTACCCGCCGTCCTGGGTACCCGCCGTTTCCGCTCCCCCGCGGCGCGCCGCGGCCCCGTACCGCCCGGGGACGGTACGGGGCCGCGGGGTGTCCGCCGGGGGTGGGTCAGGCGTCCGGGGCGCGGGCCTCGGTGGCGATCAGGGCGGCCCGGTCGGCGGGGACGGTGCGGCCGCCCACCGGGGAGGGGGCGGCGCGGGCGGGTTGAGGGCTGGTCAGCGGGGTCAGTAGCGCAGGACGGCGGCGATCCGGCCGGAGTCGGCGAGGGTGCCGTCGGGGACGAAGCCGATCTCGCCGCCGGTGTCCAGGGTGCGCTCGACCACCTCGTCGACGATGTCCTCGCGGGCGCCTTCCTGGTCGGCCTCGGCGGGCACCAGGTGCTCGCCGTCGTCGCGCACGGTGGCGCGGTAGTTCTCCTCGACCACCAGGCGGGCGATCCGGCCCTCGCCGACGGTCTGCCAGACCTCGTCCAGGCCGGCCGCGAACTGCTGGGCGCCGCGGGCCTTGTCGAGCTGGGCGAGGTGTTCGGCGACCTCGCGCTCGGCCTGGGCGCGCACGGCGGGCTCGACGACCTTGCGGACGGTCTCGGCGTCGGCCTGGGCCAGGCCGCCGTGCGGGAGCTGCGCGGTGGACTCCTTGGCGATCGGGCCGACGGCGTCCAGCAGGGCGAGCGCGGCGGCCTCGCCGACCACGTACAGCGGGCGGGGGGCGGCGGCCAGCAGCTTGCCGACCTCGGTGTCGGCCTGGCGCAGGAAGGTCTTGGTCGCCTCGTCGCGGAAGGTGCTGGGGGTGTCGCCGATCTGCTCCTGCCGTTCGGGGTCGGGGTTGTCGAAGACGCGCACCAGGGGGAAGCCGTTGCCCTTGTGCTCGGCGACCCGCTCCTCGGTGCCGCCCCACAGCACCACCTTGTCGGCGGCGACCGCGAGCACCCAGAACGGGCGCTCGGCGGCGTGCGCGGCGACCAGGTTGCGGGTGAGGTAGGTGTCGGACAGGACCACCCGGGCGGGGGCGGTGCGACCGAGTGACCAGACCTGGTGCTCGCCGGGCGCGGCGAAGATGGCCAGGCCGTCCTCGGCGTGCACCAGGTCGACCTCCGCGAGAGCCCGGTCGAGCTGCTCCAGCACGTCGATCCGCTCGGCGCGGGAGACCTTCGGGTCGGCCTGGACGCGCTCCTTCGCCTCGGCCAGCAGGTTGCGCAGCCGGACCGGGTCCTGGGCGTTGTCCGGCTCCCGGCGGTGGGTGGGCATCAGGATCGACACCGCCGGATAGGGCCGCGGCCGGCGCAGCTCGGCGAGGACGGCGGGGCTGAGGTCGGGGCGCATGGAGACCCTTTCCGAAGGCGGTCGGCCTTCTTTCGTGGACGCGCGAAGCCTGGGCACTGGGCGCTGGGCACTGCTGCCAAATGTCGTCAATGTACCCATTCACGGCTTCTGCGGCGCGCACGACCTGGGCCGGGCACCCCGGGACCTGCGGCTGCGGGCGGCGGCCCGCCGGCGCCGTCCGGGGTCGGGCGGCGGCGTCGGCGGGACGCGACGGTCGGGACGGTCGGGACCGTCAGAACTGGACGTCGGTGCAGGAGTAGAAGGCGTTGGCGGTGTCGGCGATCTCCCAGACGGCGACGATCACCTGGTGGCCGGTGCGGCCGGTGGGCAGGGTCGCGGTGTGGGTGGTGGTGGCGGCGGGCTGGCGGCCGTTGTAGGGGACGGTCAGGAACGGGGTCAGGTCCAGGGCGGAGCGGGTGATCGGCTGGCTCGCGTCATAGCCCGGCTTGGTCAGGTAGTACTTGAAGTTCGTGGTGGAGTGCCGGGCCTCGATCTCCCAGGTGAAGGTGAGCTGCTGGCCCGCCGTCACCCTGGTGGTCGGCCAGGCGCCGCCCCGGGGGTTGTCCAGCGGGGCCCAGCGGGCGTCGCCGCCGGCGCAGATGGTGCCGTCCGCCGGGCCGCGGCTCGGGAAGCCCTTGGGGCCCTCGACGCTCTGCGGCTCCCACTGGATGTCGCCGCAGTCCCACGGGACGGCGTTGGCGCCGCAGAGCGCGGAACGGCTCGGCGGCAGGTTGATGAAGCCGTGCGACTGGGCCGGCAGGGCCGCCGCGATCGGCAGGGTGATCGCGGCGGCGGCGGCGATCAGGTGGCGCTTGCGCATGGTGCTCCTCCGTGGGGGTGGATGGAGTGTGCGCCCGGCGCGGGGCGTGCGCGTGCGCGTGGGGGTGCGCACGGCGGCCTGCCGAGATATGGCATGCCCGCGCCAGACCGGTTGCCCGACACCGTAGGAGCTGCCTTCCCCGCGCGTCAATGGTCTGAACCATTTGCGCCAAAGCCCCGTGGATACCGGGCGCGGACCGGCATCCCGCACTCGGCACCCGACCCGGACCGGTACGCCTCCGGCAGGTCCGACACGGGTCCGGCGCGGGGAAGATTGCTTGCACAAGCGCTATACAGGCTCTAGCCGATATTTCAAATCATGGCTTATCCTGTACCCAGCCACATCTGGAAGGAGGCCGGGCCCCATGACCGCCACGGACCCCGCGCTCACCGCCCTCGCCAACGGCTGGGGCGCCCTGTCCCTCCTGCACGGCAGGATCGAGTCGCACATCGAACGCGCCCTGCAGGCCGAGCACGACCTGAGCGTGCGGGAGTACTCGCTGCTCGACGTCCTCAGCCGCCAGCACGACGGCGTGGGCGGGCACCTGCAGATGAAGCAGGTCGCCGACGCGGTCGTCCTCAGCCAGAGCGCCACCACCCGCCTGGTCACCCGACTGGAGGACCGCGGCCTGCTGTCGCGCTACCTGTGCCCGACCGACCGCCGAGGCATCTACACCAACGTGAGCGAGGACGGCCTGAAGCTCCTGGAGCGGGCCCGGCCGACCAACGACGCCGCCCTGCGCGAGGCGCTCGACGAGGCCGCCCGCAACCCCGAGCTGACCTCGCTGGTCAGGGCGGTCGAGGCCGTGGACGCCGCCTCGCCGGCCCGCTAGGGCCTCCGCCGACAGCGCCGCTCCCCCGGGCCCGGCCCGTCCGAACCGCACCCACGGTTCGGACGGGCCGGGCCCGGCCGCGTTTCCACCCCCTTCGGCCCCTCCACCCCCTTCGACCTCATGGCGCATGCCCACTGTCAGCGTTTGCACTTATCGCGCGTCTGCAACTATTGTTTAAGCACGCAAGGCGCTAGCTCAAGCAATCACAGAAGGGTTCGGGCCCATGCCTCTCGCTCTCATCGCCCTGGCCATCGGCGCATTCGGGATCGGGACCACCGAGTTCGTGATCATGGGTCTCCTGCCCCGGATCGCCGGCGACTACGGCGTCTCCATCCCCGACGCGGGCCTGCTGGTCACCGGCTACGCCCTCGGCGTGGTCATCGGCGCCCCGCTGATGACCGCCCTCGGCACCCGGATCAGCCGCAAGACCATGCTCATGCTGCTGATGGGCCTGTTCGTCGCCGGGAACCTGCTCTCGGCATCCGCCCCGTCCTTCCCCGTGATGCTGGCCGGTCGCATCGTGACCTCGCTGGCCCACGGCGCCTTCTTCGGCATCGGCTCCGTCGTCGCCGCCGACCTGGTCGCCCCGCAGAAGAAGGCCGGCGCCATCGCCACCATGTTCACCGGGCTGACCGTCGCCAACATCGTCGGTGTGCCGCTGGGCACCTTCATCGGCCAGGCGGTCGGCTGGCGCACCACCTTCGCCGGCGTCGCCGCGCTCGGCGTGATCGGCCTGCTCGGCATCGCCAAGCTCGTACCCGCCATGCCCCGCCCCGAGGGCGCCCACCTGCGCCGGGAGCTCACCGCGTTCCGCAACCCCCAGGTGCTGCTCGCCATGGCGATGACCGTGCTCGGCTTCGGCGGGGTCTTCGCCGCGATCACCTACATCGCCCCGATGATGACCAACGTCGCCGGCTACGCCGACGGCTCCGTCACCTGGCTGCTGGTGCTGTTCGGCGTCGGCATGTTCCTCGGCAACCTGCTGGGCGGGCGCTACGCCGACCGCAAGCTGATGCCCATGCTCTACACCACCCTCGGCGGCCTCGCCGTGGTGCTGGCGCTGTTCACCCTCACCGCCCACAACAAGGTCCTCGCCGCCGTCACCGTCCTGCTCGTCGGAGCCCTCGGCTTCGCCACCGTCCCCCCGCTCCAGAAGCGGGTCCTGGACCAGGCCCACGGCGCCCCCACCCTGGCCTCCGCCGTCAACATCGGCGCCTTCAACCTCGGCAACGCGCTGGCCGCCTGGCTCGGCGGCATGGTGATCGCCGCCGGCCTCGGCTACACCGCCCCGAACTGGGTCGGCGCCGTCCTCGCCGCCACGGCCCTGCTGCTGGCCTTCTGGTCCGCCGCCCTGGAGCGCCGCGACCGCACCCGTGAGGCCGTCACCACGAGCGCGGCTCCCCGCCACGCCGCCCTGCGCCACTGACCATCGATCCGACCGGAACCCACCCCACCACCGGGAGAAGCACCACCATGAGCACCACCACCGCCGTCGCCCCGCTGACCACCGCCGACGCCGAGCTCCTCGTCGAGACCGCCCGCAGCGCCGCCGAGGCCGCGGGCGTGCCGGTCAGCGTCACCGTCCTGGACGCGGGCGGCCACCTGCTCGCCTTCCGCCGCGACGATCGCGCCGTGCTGATCTCCGGCGAGACCAGCACCCGCAAGGCCTACACCGCCCTGCAGCTGAACGCCCCGACCGCCGACCTGGTCGACCTGGTCAAGCCCGACGGGCCGTTCCACTCCCTGCCCACCGCCCTGGACCGCCCGCTGCTGTTCATCGCCGGCGGCATCCCGGTCCACCGCGACGGCCGGCTGATCGGCGCCATCGGCGTCGGCGGCGGCGCCCCGGAGCAGGACCACTCCTTCGCCACCGCCGCCCTCGACCGGCTCGCCCGGTGAGCACCGCCCCCCGCACCCCCCGGGAGGTCTTCGCCGACCACGGCGAACGCCCGGGCACCGGCGGCCTCGACCTGATCAGCGCCCGGACCGTCCCCCACACCCTCACCGACCGCACCGTCTGAAGGAGACGAGCATGACCCCCAACGTCCCCGCCGTGAAGCTGAACAACGGCGTCGAGATCCCCCAGCTCGGCTTCGGCGTCTTCCAGGTCCCCGACGAGCAGACCACCGCCGCCGTCGCCTCCGCCCTGGAGGCCGGCTACCGCAGCATCGACACCGCCGCCGTCTACGGCAACGAGACCGGTGTCGGCCGCGCCCTGGCCGCCTCCGGCGTGGCCCGCGATGACCTGTTCGTCACCACCAAGCTGTGGAACGCCGACCAGGGCTACGACGCCACCCTGCGCGCCTTCGACGCCAGCCTCGACAAGCTCGGCCTGGACCACGTCGACCTCTACCTGATCCACTGGCCCACCCCGGCCCGCGACCTCTACCTCGACTCCTGGCGCGCCATCGAGCGCCTCGCCGAGGAGGGCCGCATCCGCGCCGCCGGCGTGTCCAACTTCCAGCCCGCCCACCTCCAGCGCCTGCTGGACAACAGCTCGCTGGTGCCCGCCGTCAACCAGGTCGAGCTGCACCCCGGCCTCCAGCAGGCCGAGCTGCGCGCCTTCCACGCCCGGCACGGCATCGCCACCGAGGCCTGGAGCCCGCTCGCCCAGGGCGCCGTCCTGGACGACCCGGCGATCACCGCCATCGCCGAGCGCACCGGCAGGTCCGCCGCCCAGGTCGTCCTGCGCTGGCACCTGCAGCTCGGCAACATCGTCATCCCCAAGTCGGTCACCCCGGCCCGCATCCGGCAGAACCTCGACGTCTTCGGCTTCGAGCTGACCGAGCAGGACATGACGGCGATCGCCGCCACCGACCGCGGCCTGCGCACCGGCCCGCACCCGGACCAGTTCAACGCGAGCTGACCCGCCCCACCACTCCCGTCCCGGGCGGTCGCACCGCCGCCCGGGGCGGGTTTTTGCAAGGATGCGGCGCGGTGGCCCAGGTGGCCCGTGGGACCGCGTCTATGACTTGTTCCGCAGGGACGAGCGGCTATGACCAGCAGCTGTCCCGACACCCACAGGGCCTCCGGTTGATCCCCCCGGATTCTCATCGAGTCGGACCCGAGTCACGGACCACCCGAGGCGTCGGGCTCGACCACTCGGAAGCGTTCCGCAACGACAAGAGTGTCGTCATCAATGACCGGGGTGCGGCCCAGGAACTCGCTCACGCCATCGCTCCGGAAGAACTCCTCGTGGGCTGCCCTCCACTCGGCCACGTTGGAGTAGCCGCGCCCCTCGGCTCGCGCGAAGTCGTCGTCGATCTCCTTCATGGGAACGACGCGCACGTCGGCGAGCTCGATCGTGACGGCCGGACGACCTTCGGAATCAAGCACCGAGAATCGCTGACCGGTCGTCGGTACTGCCTCTCCGGCGTGCTCGTAGATCTCCAGGAGCCCCGTGAGCGCGGTCTTCTGGCCGCTCAGGATTGCCGCCACACCACGGTCACGTTCCGGACCGGGGAAGGCGAGTTCAAGGGTCGGAAGGTCGTCATGTCCCATCGAGCGAGGGTACGAAGCCCGGTCGCGTTGATCAAGGGCCACCGCTCCGCTCACTCCCGGCACCCACATCAAGCACTTTCACCACACGCCCTGGTACTCCGGGTGGCGCAGGGCGACGGCGGCGCGGACGGTGTCGGCCTGGTGGGCGGCCTGGCGGGCGACGGGCAGCCAGACGGGCTGGAAGCGCTGCTGGTACTGGGCGCACCAGTCCCGCAGGAGGTGGTCGAGGCGGGCGGCCTCGCGGGCGGCGGCGGCGCCGGCCGGACGGACGGCGCGGCGCAGCAGGGCGGCGGCGCGCACGGGGATGCGGTGGGCCCACAGATCGATGCCGGCGAGGCGGGCGCGGGTGAGCGGGGTGTGCGGGAGGTCGTGCCCGTGGGCGTCGGGGTCCCATTGGTCGGCGAGTTGGTGCAGGGCGGTGAGCGGCGTGCGGGCGGCGCGCAGCAGCGGGGTGTCGGGGTGGCGCAGGTGGGGCGTGGCGGCGTCGAGCAGTGCGGTGAGGAGCGTGCCGCGGTGGCGCAGGCGGTCGGCGTGGGTGCGCAGGTGCCGGCGGACGGCGTCGGCGGGGCGGGTGTCGCCGAGGTGGGCGCTGGTGAAGGCGGGGACTTCGACGAGGACGGTCTGGCCGCCGTGGCGCTGGGGGGCGAACCAGGTGCCGGCCTGGCCGCCGCCGGTGTCCTGGTGGGGGGTGAGCATGCCGGTGGCGGTCTCCTGGTGGTCGATGTGGTGGGGGGTCATCAGGTAGACGCCGGGGCCTGATTCGTGCAGGTGGAAGGTGTCGAAGTTGCCGGTCTCGACGGGGATGCCGTGGGTGGCGGCGGAGCGGGCGAAGGGGCGGGCCAGGGGGGCGGGGTCGATGGTGGCCTGGAGGAAGGTGCCGCCGACGTCGGTGCTGTGGAGGGAGAACTGGAGGGTGGGGCGCAGTTCGTCGATGAGGTCGAGGAGGGCGCGGCTCTCGGGGAGGTCGGCGCCGATGGCGGGGGCCCATTCGGGCTGGTCCTCGGCGGCGGGGCGGTAGTAGTGGGCGAAGTAGGCGGGCAGGGTGCGGGCGGTGCGGCTGCCGTCGGCGAGGTGGGCGCCGTCGGGGTCGAGGCAGAGCAGGAAGTGCCAGGCGAGGTCGGGGCGTCGGGTGGTCAGGGCGTGGTGGGCGAGGTCGGTGACGGCGGCGCGGGAGGCGAACTCGTCGGCGTGGGCGCCGGCGACGACGAGGAGGTTGTGGGGGGCGTCGCGGCCGACGGTGAGCAGGGTGAGGGGGCGTCCGGCGCGGGAGGTGCCGACGGTGCGCACCCGGCACAGGTCGGGCCACTGGGCGGCCAACCGGTGGGCGGTGGCGGTGAGTTCGTCGAGGCTGGGGTAGTGGTCGTGGAGGCGGGCGGCCCGGTCGGCGGGTGTCGTCGTGTCGGTCATCTTCGGTGTCCTCCCCTGGTGGTCGTGGCAGTAGTTGTACCTGCTGCGGGAGGGGGCCGGGCCCGCCCGGGCGCGGAGGCTCGGACGGGCCCGGGACCCGTTGTGTGTACGAGACCGGGGTGGACGCGGCCGTGGTGTCCGATGGCGGGTCGATGACCGGCCAGCGACTCCGAGCTGTACAGACAGCTTGACGCCAGTCGATCAAGATGTCGACGCATCGACGAGGACGGCCCTGCGGGTGGGGCCCGCCCCGGCGGGCCCCCGCACCGCGCCGGCGGGCACCCCTGGCGAACAGCGCGGTCACACCGCCCGCCGCCCGCGTGCGAACGGCGCTGCGGGGTAGCCGAACCGGCATGCTGACACTCGGAGTCGAGGAAGAGTACCTCCTGGTCGACCCGCGCGACGGCGCACCGCTCCCCCGCGCCGCCGAGGTCCTGAGCACCGCCTCGCTGGCGCCCGCGCTGCGCCCGGCGGAGGCGCAGCACGAGCTGCTCCAGGTCCAGGTGGAGAGCGCGACCCCGGTCTGCGAGGACCTCGCCGAGGTGGGCCGCCACCTCGCGCGGGTACGGGCCGCGCTGAACGCGGCCGCGGCCCAGCACGGCTGCCGGGTCGTCCCGGTGGGCTCCGCCCCGTTCGGGCCGCCCGGCTCGGCGGTGCCGGTCACCGACGACGCGCGTTACCGACGGGCCCGGCGCCAGGCGCCCGTGCTGGTCGACGACCTGATGCTGAACGGCATGCACGTCCACGTCGGCGTGCCCGACGAGGAGGAGCGCCTGGGCGCCCTGGTACGGCTGCGGCCCTGGCTGCCCGTGCTGATAGCGCTGAGCGCCAACTCGCCCTACTGGCGGGGTCGCGACACCCGGTTCGCCAGCTGGCGCACGGTCCACTTCGACCAGTGGGCCGTCAGCGGCCCGCCACCCGCCTTCCGCGACGGTGCCGACTACCGGCGGCGGGTGGCGGCGCTGCGCACCGCCGAGGTCATCGCCGACGAGGGGCAGCTGTACTGGCACGCCCGGCTGTCCGGGCGCTATCCGACGGTGGAGGTGCGGGCCATGGACGTCCAGCTGACGGTCGCCGACGCCGAGCTGTTCGCCGGCCTCGCCCGGGGCCTGGTCGCCACCGCCGTCCTGGAGGAGCGGTCCGGGCATCCGCGCCCGGACGTCCCCGAGGAGCTGCTGCGCGCCGCCACCTGGCACGCCGCCCGCACCGGTACCCACGGCCGGCTGGTCTCTCCCGTCGACGGTGTCGCCCGCCCGGCCGAGGCCGTGGTCGAGGAGCTGCGCGCCCACGCCGCGCCCGGCCTGGAGGCGGCCGGCGACGCCGGGCGGGTGGCCGGGCTGTGGTGGGGCTTCGATCGCCGGGGCAGCGGCGCGCAACGCCAGCGCCGCTGGTTCCGCGAGCACGGCCGGCCGGGCCTGACCGAGCACCTGATGGGTTCCACCGTCACGCGCACGCCGTAACCGGGCGCCCGGCCCCTGACGCGTCCGGCTGCCCGGACGCGTCAGGGGTCAGCCGTCGCCGTCCCCGTCGCCGCTTCCGTCCCCGCCGCCGTCCCCGGTGCGCTCGTCGGGGCCTGCTCACTCGCCTCGCTGGTGCCCGCGGCGGACCGGCCCGATCCACCTGGTGTCGCGCCGCGAGCCCCGGGGCAGACGCGCGGCGTGAATCCCATCGAGCGGGGCCTGCGGGCCGTGGACCGCTTCCAGCAGCGCCACCGGGCCCCCGGCCTGGTGATCGGCGTCGTGCGCAAGTACGGCGACGACCGGGGCGGGCTGCTGTCCGCCCTGATCACCTACTACGGCTTCGTCGCCCTGATCCCGCTGCTGCTCCTGCTCAGCACCGTCCTCGGCTTCGTCCTGCACGGCCACCCCGGGGCGCAGCGCGCCGTGCTGGACTCGGCGCTCGCCGACTTCCCGATCATCGGCGACCAGCTGCGCCAGAACGTCCACTCGCTGCAGGGCAGCGTCCTGGCGGTGCTGATCGGCGTGCTCGGGCTGCTGTACGGCGCGCTGGGCATCGCGCAGGTGCTGCAGCACGCCATGGCCGAGGTGTGGAACGTGCCGGGGGTGAAGCGGCCCGGTTACTGGCCGCGGCTGGCGCGCAGCCTGCTGCTGTTCGCGGTCCTGGGCAGCGGGCTGGTGCTGGGCACCGCCACGGCCTCGCTGGTCGGCGGCACGCTGGCCGGGTCGGCCGCCCGGGTCGGGGGGCTGGTCGTCTCGGCGCTGGTGAACGCCGCGCTGTGCCTGGCCTGCTTCCGGGTGCTCACTCCGCGCGAGGTGCCGCTGCGGTCGCTGTGGCCGGGCTGCGCGCTCGCCGGGCCGCTGTTCACCGTCCTGCAGGCGACCGGCTCGCTGCTGGTCGCCCACGAGCTGCGGCACGCGGGCCAGGTCTACGGGTTCTTCGCGACGGTGATCGGGCTGCTGTTCTGGCTCTACCTGGCCGCGCAGGTCACGGTGTACGCGGCCGAGACCAACGTGGTGCTGGTGCGGCGGCTGTGGCCGCGCAGCCTGCTGCAGCCGCCGCTGACGGAGGCCGACGTGGCGGTGCTGTCCTCGGTCGCCCGGCAGGAGGAGCGCCGGCCCGAGCAGCGGGTCGACGTCTCCTTCCACCACGGGCCGGGGCCGCAGGACGCCGACCGGGACGGCGAGGGGGTCGCCGGGGGTGGCGCGGACGACGGCCCCGACGACGGCGTTCGCTCCGGTTCGTCCTGATCCGCCTGCGCCGCTGCGCGCCGACCGGTGGTGTCCGCGTGGTCGAGGGCCGGCGGAGCGGCCGGCGGGGGAACCGGGACGGCCCTGGTCAGGCGCCGGGCGGACCGGGCCGGCCGGGCGGTTCCGGCGCGGACGGCGGCACGTCGGCGACGGCCCCGGAGTCCGGGCGGGACCCGGGGGCCGGGGCCACGGGCAGCCGGGGCAGGGCGTACGGATGGTGGTCGCGCAGGTAGCCGATGAGGTGCTCGCGCAGCTGGCAGCGGAGCTCGAACGCGTCGGCGCCGTCCGCCGCCGTGGCCAGCACCCGGACCACCATGGTGGTGGGGGTGGTGTCGACCACCTGGAGGGCGCTGCCCTCACCGTCCCACAGCTCGTTCCCGGCCAGGAAGGAGTCGAACTCCTTGCGCAGCAGCGCGACCGGGGCGTGGTGGTCGAGGTGGAGCAGCGCGGTGCCGGTGATCCGGCTGGAGCGGCGGGACCAGTTCTCGAACGGGCGGCCGACGAAGTACGACATGGGCATCACCAGGCGCCGCTGGTCCCAGGTGGCGATCACCACGGCGGTCAGGGTGATCTCCTCCACCGTGCCCCACTCGCCGCCCACCACGACCACGTCCCCGATCCGGGCGAGGTCGCCGAAGGCCATCTGGACGCCGGCGAAGACGTTGGCCAGGGTGCTCTGGGCCGCGACGCCCGCCACCACGCCGACCAGCCCGGCGGAGGCGAGCAGGCTGGTGCCGATGCCGCGCACGGCCGGGAAGGTCATCAGGACCGCGCCCAGCGTCACCACGGCGACGATCGCCTGGCCGATCCGGCCGAGCAGGTCGGCCTGGGTGCGGGCGCGCCCGGCCCAGACCGGGTCGCGGCGGTGCACGGCGAGGCGCAGGGTGCTGTCCACGACCAGCGCCACCACCCGGGCGCACAGCCAGCCTCCGGCGGCGATGGCGAGGATCACCATCAGGTGGCGCAGCCCCTCGCGGGTGTCCGGCGGCGCGGCTATCCAGGGCAGCGAGCCGAGCAGGAGCAGGCCGGCTGTCAGCGCCAGCAGCGGGAGCCGGCAGCGGCGTACCAGCAGGGGTATGCCGGCGGTGCCCGAGCGGACGGCCAGGTACCGGACCGCGAGCTGGGCGGTCCGGTCCAGGCCGTACGCGAAGAGCACCGCCGTGGCGCTCGCGAGCACCAGGCGCAGCAGGCTCCACCACATCTGCCGTTCTTCCCTTCTCCCGGGTGCTGCCGGTGGCGCCGGGTGCGGGCGCCGCCGGTCGAGTGCTCGCTTTTCCCGGCGGGGCGAGGCCATTCCTGCCCGGTGGCCGGCGGGGCGGCATGGATGCGGCGGTCCGGGGCAGCCGGTCAGCGCGCGTCCGCGCCGGGCCGGGCACCTCGCCGGCCCGTACCACGGAAGGGAGAAGCGTATGAGCGGCGACGACGGCGTCTGGGAGTTCCGGGACGCCTGCGGCCACAGCGCCGGGACCGACCTGGTCGGGTTCCACGTGGAGGCGCAGGACGGTCCCATCGGCAGGGTGGACAAGCTGTCCGAGGAGGTGGGGGCGCAGTACCTGGTCGTCGACACCGGCCCCTGGATCTTCGGGAAGCGGGTGCTGCTGCCGGCCGTCACCGTCACCCGCATCGAGCTCGCGGAGCGGAAGGTGTACGTGGACCGGACCAAGCAGGAGATCAAGGACGGCCCCGGTCTCGGCGCCGACGTGCCGGAGGCGGAGCCCGGGTTCCGGGACCGGTACGCGCTGTACTACGGCCCGTACTACAGCGGCCGCATTCTCTGAGCGTCCGCGCCGGCCTGCCGCCGTCCCGTCCGGGGCGGCGGCAGGCCGGCGTGAGGGGGCGGCGTGAGGGCGCGGGCCGGCCGCGGTTCAGCCGCGGGCCAGCCGGTGGGCGTCGAACTCGGCCCAGATCGCCTTGCCTTGGCCGTGCGGCTCGGCGCCCCAGCGGTCGGCGGTGCGCTCCACGATGAACAGGCCGTGGCCGCCGGGCAGGGCCGGCTCGTGCGGCAGGCGCAGCACGGGCAGGGCAGGGCTGCGGTCGCTGACCTCCACCCGCAGGCGCTGCCCGGTGGCGTCCAGGACCAGCTCCAGCGGGCCGCCGCCGTGCAGCATGGCGTTGGCCACCAGCTCGGCGACCAGCAGCACGACGTCCGCGCCGACGCCGTCGTGGGTGCCGGGCGCGCCGGCGGGGGCGTACCAGTCGCCGACGGCCTCGGCGGTGAAGGCGCGGGCCCGGGCGACGGGCTTGGGGAGCCCGGCCAGGGGCAGCCGCCTGCGCTGGCCGCCGGGCGGCAGCGCCGGGCGGGACCGGGGCGCGTCGCCGTCCAGGGTTCCCCGGCTCATCGTCATGTGAGGGCGCCCTTTCGGATCGACGGCGGTTCGCATGGTCGGTTTCCCGGCGCTTTCGGGATTATGCCTGCGCCGGCACCGGGTGCGCGGCCCCCGCGGTGCGGCGTGCCGGGGTGCCGTCTCCTGCGGAGCGTGGACCGGTTCAGGCCGCCAGGGCCTCCTCGGCGGATGCGTGGATGGAGAACACCGCGCGGGTGCCGGTCAGTTCGAGGACCCGCATGACGGTGGGCGGCACCGCGGCCAGGTGCAGGTCCACGCCCTCCTCCGCCGCCGCGAGGCGGGTCTTGAGCAGGAGGTTGAGGCCGGAGGAGTCGCAGAAGCCGACCTCGGCGAGGTCGATCACCACGGCGCCGGGCCGCTGCGCGACCAGGGCGGTGAGGGTGTCGGCGGCGGGGGCGAGCGTCTCGATGTCGAGGTCGCCGGCCAGGGCGCAGACCACCGCGCCGAAGGCCGCGGGGCGGGTGCGTACCGCCAGTTCCGCACGGTGCGGGGAGGCCGCCGGCGCGAGGTCCCGCCGTTCGTCGTCGGATGGCGTCATCGTCGTCCCCTCCATGTCCGTGCCCTCCGACCTTACGTAGGCGGCCTCCCGCGGCCAAGCGGGGGGGCGGCCCCGGTGCGATGGCTCAGTCCTCCTCCAGCCCTTCGCGCAGGCGCCGCAGGGTGCGGGCGAGGAGGCGGGAGACGTGCATCTGGGACAGCCCGAGGCGGGCGCCGATCTGCGACTGCGTCAGGTCCTCGCAGAAGCGCATCGACAGGATCAGCCGCTCGCGTTCGGACAGGGCGCCGACCAGTGGCTTGAGCGCGACGAGGTCCTCGACCCGGGAGAGGTCCGGGTCCTCCTCGCCGATGCGCTCGCCCAGGCTGCCGGGGCGGTCGTCGTCCTCGGCGCCGGTGTCCAGGGAGCCGGCGGTGTGCCCGTTCGCGGCGGTCAGGCCCTCGATCACCTCGTCCTCGGCGAGCTGGAGGTGGGCGGCGAGTTCGGCCACCGTGGGGGCCCGGTCCAGCTCCTGCGCCAGGCTCTCCTGGGCCTTGGCCAGGACGATCCGCAGCTCCTGGAGGCGGCGGGGCACGTGGACGGCCCAGGTGGTGTCGCGGAAGTACCGGCGGATCTCGCCGAGCACGGTGGGCAGGGCGAAGGTGGTGAACTCGACGCCGAGTTCGGCGTCGAAGCGGTCGATGGCCTTGATCAGGCCGACGGCGCCGACCTGCAGCAGGTCCTCCTGCGGCTCGCGGTGGGCGTTGAAGCGGCGGATCGCGAACCGGACCAGGGACAGGTTCATCTCCACCAGGGTGGCCCGCACGTACGAGTACTCCCGGGTGCCCTCCTCCAGGACGGCGAGGCGGCGCAGCAGCACCCGGGTGAGTTCGCGGGCGTCGGCCGGCGGGACCTCCCGCGGGTCCTCGGCCGCGGCGAGTTCGGGTGGCAGCAGGTCGCGCAGCGCCGACGCGGCGGGGGCGGCCGTGCGGGAGGGGTCCTTCGTCGGCGAAGCGGCGGAGGCGGTCAGTTCACCAGTGGTCGTGACCATCGGAGTCCTTCCTCGTGTCGGCACGGTCGAACGCCCCGGATACCCCGCCTCGGCCGATCGATGCAGTGGCCGCGCGTGGAGGTTTCGTGAACCCCGGGCGGGTGTCCGGGCCGCGGCCGTCCGCCGGCGCGGGGACGGCCGCGGCCCGGCTCGGCCGGGTCGGGGGCGCGGGTGCCGCTTCGCAGGGTCAACTCCTAAGGGGCCGTGGGGCGGTGGAGCCGGCGGGCGGCGGTGCGGATGGCGAGGGTGTACGGGGCGTCGAGGGCGCGGGTGGGGGCGTCGAGGTCGTCGAAGGGCACCAGGGCGCGGTGGGTGTCGTCGGTGGTCTGGGTCCAGGCCGTCCAGGCGTTGTGGACGTCCTCGTCGGTGACCTGCTCGCCCTTGGCCTGGAGCAGCACGGCGTAGATGCGGAAGAGGTCGTCGGAGCCCTCGGGAGGTCTGGCCTCCGTGGGCAGGCAGGAGCGGATCAGGTCGGCGATGGGGTCGAGGTGGCTCATACGGCCAGTGTGCCGGTGACGAGCGTGCCGGTGAGCAGGATCAGGTGGGCCAGCGCGAATATCACGGGCACGAGCCGTTCGGTGGTGCCGAGTTCGGTGTAGTGCCGGTGGCGCCGGCCGGTCGCGGCGCTGTTCCTGAGGACGTCCCACTCCTCGGTGTAGATCCGCGCGGGCAGCTTCTCCTCCAGGCTGTTGATGACCCGGAACTTGGCGCCGTTGAGGTCCCGGTAGCTGCGCAGCTGCATCCACCAGGCGCCGGAGAGGGTGATGCCGGCCAGCGCGACGGCCGTCGCCACCCACCACGGGGACTCCGACAACTTCGGTATGCCGAAGCCGATCAGGGTGACCAGCGCGGTCTGCACGGACAGGAAGAAGGTGTTGGCGCTGCCCCGGCGGGCGGAGATCCGGTCGGCCATCTCCACGGCGAGCAGGTACAGTTCCAGCGTTTCGGACCGGCCGTTCGGCTCCTGCGGCTTGGTCATCGCGCGGCCCCCCTCGGGCGGGTGGTGTGCCGGCTTCGCCCGCTGCCCGGGCTCGGCCCGATGTGTCCATCCTTCCCTGCGGGCCGGCCCGTCAGTGCTGCGCGCCGACGGCGGCGGCCACCGCGACCGGGGTGGCCGCGGTGGCGGTGCCGGTCGGCAGGGCGCGCAGGGCCGCCTCTGCCTGTGCCTCGCCCTCCCCGTACTGGTGGGCGCGGGCCTCGCGCAGCGCGGCGCCGAGGTGGCGGGCGGCCTGTTCCGGGCGGCCGGTGGCGGCCAGGGCGCGGCCGTAGAGGGTCTGCAGGACCACCCGGCGGGTGACCGGGAAGGGCGGTTCGGCGACGGCCAGGCCGCGGGCGGCGTGGTGGGCGGCCTCCTCGGCGGCCCCGTTGGCCAGGCACTCGTGGGCGAGGTGCTGGCGGGCGAGGGCCACCAGGTCGGCGCGGTCGGCCCGTTCGGCCAGGGACAGGGCCTTCAGCAGCAGGCTGCCGACCCGTGCGCGGCCGGCCCGGTCGCCGTGGCGGGCGAGGGCGACGGCGAGGTTGACCAGGGCGACGGCCCTGGCGGTGCCGTCGCCGGCCCGGTCGGCGAGGTCGGGGGCGCGTTCCAGGTGGACGAGGGCCTCCCCGGGGCGGTCCTCCTCCAGCAGCACCCAGCCCAGCAGGGCCCGGGCGCGGGACTGGGCGCCGGGGTCGCGGTCGGCCTCGGCGGCGGCCAGGCCGTGTTCGAGCAACGGCACCCAGCCGTCCCTGACCTGCCAGACGATCAGCGGCCACTGGAGCAGCACCAGGCGCCAGGCCCGGTCGTGCAGTCCGGCGGCGACCGCCGCCTCGACCGCGCCGCGCAGGGTGTCGCGTTCGGCGGCGTACCAGGCGAGCGCGCTCGCCCGGTCGGGGAAGGGGCGGACCTCGGCGGGGCGGCGGGTGCCGGGCGGCAGGGTGCAGCACGGCTCGCTGCCTGGTTCGGCGGCGGCGCAGGCGGTGAGCAGGGTGTTGAGCAGGTGGTCGAGCAGGCGGGGCAGCACCTGGGTGTCGGTGTCGCCGGGCAGGCTGCGGGCGTAGAGGCGGACGAGGTCGTGCAGGGTGTAGGCGTCCCGGCCGATCTGGACGATCAGGTGGGCGGTGGCCAGTTGGGCCAGGGCGTCGGCGGCCTCCTCGGGGCGGCAGCCGGCCAGGGCGGCGGCGGTGCGGCTGTCGAGGGTGGTGCCGGTGTGGGCGCCCAGGCGGCGGAACGTCCGGCGGGCGGGGTCGCTCAGGTGCTGGACGGTCAGGGCGAGGGCGGCGGCGACGCTGGTGTCCTCGACGTCCAGGAGGTCCAGGCGGCCCTGCTCGTCGGCGAGTTCGTCGGCGAGGGCGGCGAGTGTGCGGGCCGGGCCGGTGGCGAGGCGGGCGGCGGCCAGCCGCAGGGCCAGCGGCAGGCCGTCGCACAGGCCGGCCAGCCGGGCGGCGGCCTCGGGTTCGGCGGCGACCGGGTCGGGGCCGAGGGTGGCGGCGAGCAGGGAGACGGCCTGCGGGGAGGACAGTTCGGCCAGCGGCACCGGGCGGGCGGCGTCGGAGGCGACCAGGCCGCCGAGCCGGTCGCGGCTGGTGACCAGGGTGACGCAGTCGTCGCCGTCGGGCAGCAGCGGGCGGACCTGCTCGGAGCGGCGGGCGTTGTCCAGGACGATGAGCATCCGGCGGGTGGCCGTCAGTTCCCGGTAGCGGGCGGCCATCGCCTCGGGGGTGGCGGGCATCCGCTCGGCGGGCAGGCCGAGGGCGAGCAGCAGTTCGCGCAGGACGGCGGCGGTGTCGCGTTCCGGCAGCGTGCTGTGGCCGCACAGGTCGACGAAGAGTCGGCCGTCGGGGAAGTCCCGGTGGCGGTGGTGCGCCCAGTACAGGGCGAGGGCGGTCTTGCCGACGCCGGCGCCGCCGGTGAGCACGGCGACGGCGCCGGGGGCGGCGGTGGCCCGGTCGACGGCGGCCAGTTCGTCCTCCCGGCCGGCGAAGCCGCGCGGGCGGCGGGGGAAGGGCCAGGGCGCCGGGGCGGGCGTGGGCTCGGGCACGGGGATGAGGACGGGGACCGGGACCTGGACGGCGACGGGGGCGGGGGCGGCTTCGGGGGCCGGGTCGGGGGCCGGTACGGGCGGGCTCGGCGGGGCGTCGGTGCGCAGCAGCCGGTCGTAGGCGTCGGTGAGTACGGGCCCGGGGTCCATGCCGAGTTCCTCGGCCAGGGCGCGGCGGGTGCGGTGGAACCAGGCCTGGGCCTCCGAGCGGCGCCCCGCGCGGCCGAGCGCGTGCATGAGTTCGGCGACCAGCGGTTCGCGCAGCGGGTTGGCGGTGGCCTCGGTGCGCAGCAGGTGCGCGGCGGCGCCGTGGTCGCCGAGCCGGCCGTGGGCGCGGGCCAGTTCCTCGACGGCGGCCAGCCGCAGGTCCTCCAGGGCCTGGGCGGCGCACTGCAGTTGCAGGCCGGGGGTGGTGCCGGAGAGGGCGGGGCCCCGCCACAGGGCGAGGGCCTCGCGCAGGTCGGCGGCGGCGCGGCCGGCGTCGTCCAGGGTGCGGGCGCGGGCCACCAGTTGTTCGAACCGTACGGTGTCCACCGCGTGGTCGGGTGCCCGCAGCAGGTAGGCGCCGTTGTCGGTGACGAGTTCGATGCCGGCGGCGGGGGCGTCGTGGGCGGTGAGCAGGGCGCGCAGTCCGGAGACGTGGTTGTGGATGACGGTGCGTGAGTGCCGGGGCGGCGCCTCGTCCGCCCAGAGGGCCTCGGTGAGCCGTTCGACGGTGACCGGTGCTCCGGGGTTCAGCAGCAGCATGGCCAGCAGGCTGCGGCGTTTGGCCGATCCGGCCGGAAGCTCCCGGCCGTCCTCGGCCACCACGGCCACCGAGCCCAGCAGTCGGAACTCCACGCACCACCCCTTAGATGTATATGACAATCATATGACGGCAGGCGATCTGTCGATCGCGGAGCGTCGCCCCCCTGGTCCACGTGCGGCGGGGCGGCGGGCTCCCGGGCGGCGGGACCGGAGCCGGGCCCGCCGCGTTGGGGAACTACCAGGTGACGGCGTCGTCCATGGACTGCTGCCAGTACGTGACCTTGAGCGGGTCGTCGATGGGGAGACCCTTGGCGGGCAGCGCGGGGTTGCTTCCCGCGCCGACGCTTGACCGGAGCTTGCGCGGTGATCCGTCCCGGGCGCCACGGTCTGCGGCCGATCAGGGACGCTGGGACACCGGGACGGGCTCTGAGCTGGGGGAATGCCGGAGCCCTGGAACGCGTGGATGAGACGTTGGGAGCGGGCGGCGGTGAACACGGGCCGAGCCGGGCGGTGGAAGGGGCGTCCGGGGTCGGGCCCGACCGGTACTCGGCCCCGGCCGGATCCATCGCGCGGGGCCGGTGGCCGTAAGATCCCCGACAGCACCGGGCCCGTCAGGCCTCAGCACACGTCTCCGCAGCTCACGCGGGTGCGTGTGATCGCCGGGGCACCCGGCGGCCAGGACAATGGTGCGGACAGTTCCCCGGAAGTACAGAGAAAGCGAAACCTCACCATGGATCTCGGCGTGCGCTGGAAGCTGCACGGTGACGGGCGCACGCCCGCACCGGGGGCGGTGGTCCGTCCCGACGAACGGCTCTCCTGGCCCCGCACGGTAGGGCTCGGCGCCCAGCACGTGGTGGCGATGTTCGGGGCGAGCTTCGTGGCGCCCGTGCTGATGGGGCTCGACCCGAACCTCGCGATCATGATGTCCGGCGTGGCGACCGTGATCTTCCTGCTGGCCACCAAGGGCCGGGTGCCCAGCTACCTGGGCTGCTCGCTGTCCTTCGTGGGCGTGGCCGCGGTGATCCGGGCGCAGGGCGGCACCAGCGCGACGGTGACCGGCGCGGTGTTCGTGGTGGGCGTGGTGCTGTTCCTGGTGGGGGTGGCGGTCCAGAAGTTCGGGGCGCGCATCATCCACGCCGCGATGCCGCCGATCGTCACCGGCGCGGTGGTCATGCTGATCGGCTTCAACCTCGCCCCGGTGACCGCCTCGGTGTACTGGCCGCAGGACCAGTGGACGGCGCTGCTGGTGATGCTGTTCACCGGTCTGGCCGTGGTGTGCCTGCGCGGCTTCTGGTCGCGGGTGGCGATCTTCCTGGGGCTGCTGTTCGGCTACGGGATCTCCTGGCTGTTCGACCAGGTCTTCGGGAAGATCCACTCGGTGGACGGCGCCGGGCACCTGACCGACCACTGGCGCCTGGACCTGTCGGGCGTCGGCAAGGCGGACTGGATCGGCCTGCCGACCTTCCACGGCCCGTCGTTCCAGTGGTCGGCGATCCTGGTGGCGCTGCCCGTGGTGATCGCGCTGGTCGCGGAGAACGCCGGGCACGTCAAGGCGGTCGGCGAGATGACCGGCACGAACCTGGACGACAAGCTGGGCACCGCGATCTCCGCGGACGGCATCGGCTCCATGCTCTCCACCGCGGTCGGCGGCCCGCCGAACACCACGTACTCGGAGAACATCGGCGTCATGGCCGCCACCCGGGTCTACTCCACCGCCGCGTACTGGTGCGCGGCCGGCTTCGCGCTGCTGTTCGGCCTGTGCCCGAAGTTCGGTGCCATCGTGGCCGCGATCCCCGGCGGGGTCCTCGGCGGCATCACCGTCATCCTGTACGGCATGATCGGCCTGCTCGGCGCGCAGATCTGGACCAGGGCCCAGGTGGACCTGCGCAACCCGCTGAACCTGGTGCCGGCCGCGGCGGGCATCATCATCGGCATCGGCAACGTGACGCTGAAGTTCACCGACACCTTCAGCCTCAGCGGCATCGCGCTCGGCACGCTGGTCGTCATCACCGGCTACCACGTGCTGCGGGCGCTGGCCCCGGCGCACCTCAAGACGCAGGAGCCGCTGCTGGACGAGGGCACCTCCTCGTACGACGAGCAGAGCCGGCCCGGCGTGTAACCGGGAGCAGGGAGCACGGCGCGACGGCCGGCGGAAGTGTCCGAAAAGGATCTTCCGCCGGCCGTTCCGTCTGGCCGGACGGGCCGGTGCGGTGGTCGAATCACTGCCCGTCCGCACCGGCCACTCATCCACCTTGGAGAGGCATGTCCCCTCTGTCCCACCGCCGCAAGGCCGCCACCGCGGCCGTCGCCCTCGGCACCCTCGCGATCACCTGCGCCGGGGTGACGCCCTCCAGCGCGGCCGGCCAGGTCCTGTGGACGCCGAGCACCAGCACCGGCCCGTCCTCCTTCAAGGCCGTCCAGTGCGCGGCCGGCAACTTCGGCGTCGTCAAGGACTCCGTCAAGGGCAGCGTGTGGCGGGCCTTCCAGGCCGCCGGGGAGGAGCGCTGCGAGACGCTCAGCCCCGACCTGAAGGAGGGCGACACCTTCTACCTGGGCTGGTCGTCCAAGGTGGACGTCAAGGACACCGAGAGCCGGTACGTCTTCCAGCTGAAGTGCTCGCCGAGCACCGACACGGCCAACCACCCGATCGAGATCGACATCGTCAACGGCCGCGTCCGCCTCCAGGAGTGGGACACCGCCCACGTGGCGCACTCGCTGTGGACCGCGCAGACGGCCAACAACACCTGGCACTCGTACGCGCTGAAGATCCACCTGGGCCGCACGGACGGCACCATCGACTTCTGGTTCGACGGGGTCAAGCAGACCTTCATGACCGGCTCCGGCACCTTCAAGGGCACCACCTGGGACGGCGACCGCAACTACCTCAAGTGGGGCTCCTACCACCCCGCCACGGGCGACGCCACGAACACCTTCACCAGCCCGGTGATGGCGACGACCCTGGAGGCGGCCACCGCCGGCTCCTGACCCCCGCCGAGTCCACCCCCAGGCCCGGACCACCCCAACGCGCGGTCCGGGCCTCTCGGTTCATCCGCGCACCGGGCGGCCGGGCACGGACGGCGGTAACCGGACAGCCTGCGGCGGACCGGCGGGCCGCGTCGTCGAAAGACCGCAGGCCCGGACCGCGGGGGGTGCGGTCCGGGCCTGCGCTTCAGGTGGCTGAGGTGGCCGGTCGGGGCCTGCGACGGGTCAGCAGTACTTGAAGGAGCTGATCTTGTCGTTGATCCACGACGGCAGGGACGGCCACTGCTCGTGGGGGCCGATCCTGAACTCCAGGCCCCCGTAGTTGTTGTGCTCGTAGAAGCAGATGCTGCTCCCGGTGTTGTTCACCACGGACGAGGTGATGTCCTGCATCCCCTGCCAGAAGGCGCCCTCCGGCTTCAGCTTGCCCATGTCGCTGATGTTCTGGTCCGAGGCGAACGACCCGAACTTCTGGTAGGGCTCGCCGCGGACGAACCCGCCCTCGGACCACAGACAGACGTAGTTGGCGGGGCACGCTCCGGCGCCGTGACCGATGGTGAGGATCGTGTTGGCGCCGGCGGATCCCGCCACGGTCACGACCAGCCCGACGGCGGTGGCGGCGGCCAGGCCCAGCCTGGTCAGGTTCTTGGAGAGCTTCATGACGATCTGTTCCGTTCGGGAATCAGGTGGAGGTCGGGGTCAGCAGTACTTGAAGGAGCTGATCTTGTCGTTGATCCATGACGGCAGGTACGGCCAGTGCTCCCCGGGGCCGATCTTGAACTCCAGGCCCCCGTAGTTGTTGTGCTCGTAGAAGCAGACGTGGCTCCCGGTGTTGTTCAGCACCGACGAGGTGACGTCCTGCATGCCCTTGTCCGTGCTGGCGACCTTCTGCAGCTTGCCCATGTCGCCGATGTTCTGGTTCGAGGCGAAGGCACCGAACTTGGCGTCGTTGTAGAACGTGCCCTCGATGAAGTTGGCCTCCGACCACAGGCAGATGTAACCGCTGGGGCACGATCCGGCCCCGTGGCCGATGTTGTAGATGTTGGTGGCGCTCGCGGAGGTCGCGGTGGTCACGATCAGACCGGCAGCGGCGGCGGCGATCAGGCCGAGCTTGGACAGGTTCCTGGAAAGCTTCATGACGATCGGTTCCGTTCGGGTTCAGGTGGAGGGGAAGGGCAGGTTCAGCAGAACTTGAAGGAGCTGATCCTGTCGTTGATCCACGAGGGGACCGAGGCCCACTGCTCCCGGGGGCCGATCCTGAACTCCAGGCCGCCGTAGTTGTTGTGCTCGTAGAAGCAGATGCTGCTCCCGGTGTTGTTCACGACCGAGGAGGCCTCGTCCTGCATGCCCTTCCAGCGGGTTTCCTGGGCCACGAACTTGATGACCCCCATGTCCGGGATGTTCTGGTTCGCGCCGATGGCCCCGTAGTCGGTGCCGCCCTTCGGGTTCCCCACGATGAAGTTGTTCTCGCTCCACAGGCACACCCAGTTGGCGGGGCACTTGCCGGCGCCGGTCTGGATCGTGGTGAGGACATCGGCGCTCGCGGTCGTCGTCGTGGCGGCGAGCACCCCGGCCACCGTGGCGGCACCCACCGCGAGCCTCGTCGCCGTTCGCCGCAGGTTCATCCTGATCTCCTCTGTATCTCTGCATGCCCAGGGGGGTGCTCCGACACATCGCTTGCGGAGCGACACCACTGTGACGGCCGGGGCACTGAGGAGACATCAGTCATCCGACTGCATGTGAATCCGACGCCTGACGGCCTCATACTCCCGTGCGACTTCGCGATCCCGTCCGAGGACCGCATGCCGCTCGCCTCGGCGTCAACCGCGATCGTGTCCGGACTCCTCAGCCTGCTCCCGGGCTGCCATCACGTCTTCGCTGTGCTCGAAGGCCCAGGCGCCGAATGCCTCGATCGGCCCCAGCAGCGTTCGCCCCAACTCAGTGAGGGTGTACTCCACGCGCGGCGGCGACCCGGCGAAAGCGCGGCGCTTCACCAACCCGTTGAACTGGAGCCGACGCAGCGTCTCCGTAAGGACTTTGGGACTGATCCCGCCGATCCGTTCGCGCAGTTCACCGGGTCTCGCGGGACCATCGCGCAGCGTCCACACCACCACTGCGTTCCAGGTGTTGGCCAGCAGGTCGAACGCGAGGCGGGCGCGGCAGTCGGCTACGAAGTCCTGATCAGTGGTCACTTACCAGATGGTGCCCGAGCGGCTTCCTAGTGTCGTCCCGAATCCGACTTACGGGATCACCACGAGGAGGCTGAACTGATGAGGATCGGGATTGCCGGTACGGGCAACATGGCGCGGGTGCTGGGTACACGGTGGTCGCGGGCCGGGCACGACGTGCTGGTGGGCGGGCGGGACGCCGGCCGCGCCGCGACCCTGGCCGACCGGATCGGCGCTCGGGCGGGGACTCTGCGGGACGCGGCCCGACACGGCCGGGACGCGGTACTGCTGGCCGTGCCGTACTCGGCGGCGATCAGCGTGGTGTCCGGCCTGGCCGACACCCTGCGAGGCCGGACGCTGATCGACTGCACCAACCCGCTGGCGTCGGGTTTCGTCCTTGAGACCCGGGGCGGGCCCTCGGCGGCCGAGCGCGTCGCGGCTGCGGCGCCCGGTGCGTCCGTGGTCAAGGCATTCAATCTCTGTCACGAGAGCGTGTGGGGCTTGACGCCGCCGGTCTTCGACGGACGCCCTCTCGCGGTGCCGCTCTGCGGTGACGATGCACCGGCTCTCGAAACGGCACGGCTCCTTGTCCGTGACATCGGATGCGTGCCGGTCAACGGCGGGGGGCTCGACCGGGCGGGCCTGCTGGAGGCGACGGCCGCGCTCCTGATCGGCCTGTGGGTGGGCGAAGGTGCGGATGCTCAGGCGATCGCGCCGCCGCTGGAGTACGCGGGGGTCGATCCCTCCTGACCCGCGCTCCTGTGTCGGATCGGCGCGGGAACGGGCACGGCCACTGCGTGATCACCGGGGGTGTGTTTTATGGCGTCGGCCAGATCAGGTTCCAGAGCACTCATGGCCCTTGCCTGCCCTCCCCCACACACGCAAAACGCCCGACTGGGAACCCCCAGCCGGGCATCAGGCCGACTTCAGACCTCGCCGAACTCGCCACCGCGGACAGCAGCGACGAAGGACGCCCAGGCCTCGAACGGGAAGACGAGAGCCGGACCCTCGGGGTCCTTCGAGTCGCGGACAGGCGCCAGGCCGGGGAAGCCGGGAGCCACCTCGACGCACGACCCGCCGTTGTTGCTGTAACTGCTCTTGAACCATGCGGCGCCGGACAGGTCTACAGGGCGAATCATGACGTTCCTCTCATGCCTTGCTTGTGGATCTTCTCCAGTGACGCAGCCTTCGACAGCGCTTCCACCTGGAGCTGATGGTAGTCCCGCTCCCAGGCCTGGGCAGTGTCAGCGTCTCGCTCGAGGAAGCCGCGCAGCTGGCACTCCGAGTATGCCAGGAGTGACCGATCCGCCATGGTCAGCAGCGTGACCATCATGGTGAACGGAAGCTCCTCCGCGAGTGAGAACGGCGCCACCTGGATGGTGATGTTCGGGCGGCTTGCGAGGTCTTCAAGGTGTGCCAGCTGCCGCGCCATGACCTTGGCCCCTCCCACCCTTCGCAGGAGGGCGCCTTCATCCAGGACAAAGTGCAGGCGTGGCGCCGACCGCTGGTCAAGCAGCTTCTGGCGTGTGGCAAGGAAGTCGAGTCGGTCCGCAGCCTGCTCCTCGGTGATGCTGCCCCGCCGTACGGCTGCGGACGCGAAAGCGCTGGCATACTCCATCGTTTGCGTCAGGCCAGGAATGATGCCCAGCTCGAAGTGGGAGATGCGCTGGGCTTTCGCCTCTTGCGCCGCATACTCGGGAAACCCTTCCAGCAACGACGATCGACTGAGACTCCAGTACGTCAGTTCCAATGCTCCACCGGCATCGACTGCCTTGTCAGCCTTTCGAACCCAGTCAAGTGTGGGATTGCGTGTCCCTCGTTCGAGGTTCGAAATCTGACTATCACTCAGGTGGGTAAGCTCACCAAGCTGGGTCTGCGTCAAGCCCGCCGCCTTGCGCAACCTGCGCAGTTGAGCACCAAACGCCCTGAGGGGCGAAGCCGATGGATCCAGCTGAGACTCACGCATCGTCAGACCTCCACTGCTGCGCGAATTCCACACGGGGAAGATGTCAAGTGGGGAAGCCTTCCGATCGTAGCGGGCAAGACGCCACCATGGCTACACCTGGTGATCCGCCGGGTGCACAGCGCAATCTTTCGCACGCAATCCCCTTGAGGTCCTTCGCCATGCTCACTGCCCGGCGCCCCCGCACCTTCGTCGCGCGCCTTGACTCCTGCGCCGAATCCACGCCCCTGGCCCGCTACTTGCTACGGGCGTACCTCTCCGGGCTTCCCTCCGGGGACCGCTACCGCGACACCGCCGAGCTGCTGCTGTGCGAGCTCTTCGCCAACGCCGTGCAGCACTCGGACGCGCCCGACGACCGGCACATCGAGGTCCACTTCACCCTCGTCAACTCCCGCCTCCGGCTGGAAGTCCACGACGCCAGCTCCGGGCAGCCGTCCCTCCGCACCGCTTCCCCCGACGACGAGCAGGGGCGCGGCCTGTTCCTCGTCAACGAGCTCGCCGAACGCTGGGGCTGCGCCCCCCGCCCCTGTGGCATCGGCAAGTTCGTCTGGGTCCTGATCGCTCCCGTCACCACCGTCTGAAAGCCCGAGCCCCCCGTGAACCTCTCAACCCTCGCCCGGCACACCCTCTCCCGCGGCGCCACCCCCGCCGCCACCTACGCCCTCCTCGCCCGCCTCGGCCACCAGCCCCTGCCCGTCGCCCGAGCCGTCTGCCTCGCCCTCGACATCCCCCACGCCGAGACCACCCGCCGCCTCGCCGACTGCCACGACGCCCTCCTCGCCGACCCTCGCCCCAACTCCGAAGCCGACACCGGTGAACTCCTCGAAGCCCTCGGCGTCTTCGACATCCCCGTCGCCCTCGACGCCACCGGCCGCGCCGTCGTCGACCTCTTCCTCACCGCCATCGACGCCATCGGCGGCATCCGCCCCGGCCACCAGCACGGCCTCACCCGCTGGTTCACCACCGGCAACCTCACCGCCGCCTACCTCTCCCTCGCCGCGACCCACCCCCTGCCCCGCACCGGCGACCCCACCACCTACTGGACCACCCTCACCACCGCCGGCGAACTCCTCACCACCACCCCCAACCCCGACCCCCGCATCCGCTACGCCCTCACCCACTGCCGCACCCAAACCACCCGCACCTGAACCCCCGCGCACGAGAAGTCGACCCCGCCGACTTCCTGCGCGGCGCGGTTGGTGGGGCGGCGGTCGGTGCGATGGGTTGCGCGGGCCGCTCCGGCTGAGCGGCCCGCGCCTGAAGGTCTGTGTCGTGCACGAGAAGTCGACCCCGCCGACTTCCTGCGCGCCCCGGCCGTCGCCGGAAACGGGAACGAGCCCGCCGGGTGTGCAGGCTCGTTCGCCGCGGGCGGGCCGCTTCCCTTACCGGCCGTAGACCTTCCACTGCTGGGCGATGTCGCCGCTCAGGTGTTCCAGAGTGACCTTCTCGCCGAGGCCGTGCGGTTCGAGGACCTCGCCGGGGCGGTCCGCGGACTCGATGAGGACGGGCTCGGTCTGGCCCGGCTTCGCGGGCTGCAGCTTCCAGGTCTGGTGGCCGAACGCGGAGCCGCAGTCGCCCAGCTTCACAACATCCCCTTCGCCGAAGGAGGTGACGCATGGGAAGCCCGGCCGGTTGGCCACCCGGATCTCGTACGTACCGGGGTCCACCTCCCGGAAGATCCACTCGTTGGAGTCGCCGAGGGTCACGTTGTCGCCGGGGCCCGGGTGCAGGAAGTTCCCGTACTTCTCCGACGACACCAGCGCGTTGAACTCCGTGGGCTGGGCGGAGGCCGCGGGCGCGGTGGCGGTGAGGGCGCCGGTGTACAGGCCCGCCGCGGCGACGGCCAGTGCGATCTTGCCGGTCTTCGTCATGTCGTCTTCTCTTTCACTCGATCGGTCGCAGGCGATTCCTGGGACGTCCACGAACATCCTGGACACCGCCGGCGCCGCCGGACCGGGCGAGGCCGGGGCCCCTTGCCCTTCGCGGGTGAAAGACCGCACCGGGCGTATCACCCCGGGGCCAGCCGAACGGGCGCGGTCGCACGCGGCCCACCTGCGGCAACTCGCCGTCGGAGCGAGGGTGTTGACGCAGAGTGACCAGCCGGGTGGCGGCCACTCCCCCCGGTCGCCCCTACGGTGTGTCGTCCTGCCCGGACTCCGGGCCGGTCAGGAACTCCGGGCCGGTCAGGAACTCCGGGCCGGTCACGAACCGCTTTCGGCCGCGACGAAGGTGTACGCGCCGAGTTCGAGGAACAGGGCGTCGTGAAGTCCGGGCACGCCGGTGAGCGGGACGGCGAGTCGCCGTTCGAGCGGTCCGGCGTTGCCGGTCACCGGGTTGTAGGCGCGCAGCACGATCCGGGCGTCGCACGGGAGGGGCGTGTCGAACCGCACCACGACGGTGACCGTGCCGGAGTAGTTGGCGGGCAGCAGGATCGAGCGCGTGTACCCCTCGTCGTCGCCGGGTGGGTAGATCTGCGCCGCCAGGCTGAACGGGGCCTGCTGGTCGGTGTTGGAGAAGGTCGCGGTGCCGGCGGGCAGGTCGGTGCCGGAGATCCCGAAGACGAATCGCGTCCGGGTGTTGTTGAGGTTGCAGATGGCGAGGTTGGAGAGGACGTAGTTGGTCTGCCGGCAGGGGATGACGTCGATGTTGCGCCAGCCGACGTTGGGGTTGTACCTGACCCAGTTCAGGTAGTCGACGAGCGAGCTGAAGGTGGGCAGCGTCGCGGGCATGGGGTGGGCGGGGGTGTCGACGGTGGTGATCGTGCAGTAGTGGCCGGGCGGGTTCTGGCTCGGCCAGAGGAAGGCGGACCTGCTGACGCAGATCTGCCCGGGAGGGATCTCCCTGCTGCCGCCGCGGACGGTGAACGGCACGGTGGTGCCGCCGCCCTCGGCGTTGAGCGGGGTCCATGCCCGCGGGTCCAGGAGCAGTCCGCCGGGGGCGTAGTAGAGCCTGACGTCGCCGGAGGTGGGGCATCCGGTCCTCAGGTTCTTCCCGCGGACGTAGATGCGGTTGAGCCGCCCCTGCACGATGGGGTGGCTGATGCCGAGGTCGGGGCCGCCGTAGCTGGACTCCAGCAGGCCGAAGTCGAGGATGTCGCTGCCGAACGGGATGATGTCCGGGGATTCCCAGACGGGGTCGGACGTGGGGGTCTGTCCCGTGTCCTGGAAGTTGTCCCGGACCAGGATGTCGTTCCAGTTGGCGGCGGCGTTCATGGTTCCTCCCCGAGTGAACGGTGGGTGCCGGACGGCGGGACGGGCCCGGTGCGGGTTCTTCGGCGGTGGTCCCGCCGGACGCGGGTCTTCGGGCCGAGCGCCGTACGCCGGAGGCCGTACGCCGTGCGTCGGCTCACGCGCCGTCGGACGGGCGGGCCGTCCTCGTCGGCGGCCGGTGTCCGTGGCCGCCGGAGGTGTCGGTGGGTCGGTCCTGTCGGGTCGGGACGGCGGGTGCGCCCGTTCCGAAAGGTCGCGGGTGACGGCGCAGCGAAGGCGAATCGCCACCTGGTGCGGGTTCGTGGGGAAACGTCCCGGTACAGGAAATGTATCGGGCTCGAACCACCTTGCCCAATACGCCGGAAGAGTGAATGCGCGGCACGTACGGAAATCGGCCCCCGCCGGGCGGTGGGGGCCGATTTCCTTGCGCGGCGGGTCAGTTGTCGTTGTTGACCTTGGTGTACGCCGCGCTGTAGCCGGTCGGGCAGTACAGGGTGTCGCTGCCGTTGCCCATGTGCCAGGACCCGATGACCGTCGTCTGGTTGCCCTTGACGTTGTCGTTGTTGCAGACCAGCACCAGCTGCCAGTGGTTCTTCGTGGCGGTGGTCTGGCAGCTCACCGATCCCCAGTTCGCGCCCTGGGTGGTGCTGCAGTACGAGGTCGCCGACGCCCCCGGAGCCGCCATCACCCCGGCTGCCACCAGCAGTGCCGCACCGGTCCCCAGAGCCGCAATCCGTCGCATGGCCTTCTCCTTCGTCGCGTCTCGGACAACGTTGCGGTCAGCATGCCGGGTTCGTGATCGGTTGTATCCACCGGCGACACGAATGGCCGAGACGGGCCCCTGCGGACAGTGCGATGATCTTTCACTGAACACGGGTCAGAAAGTGAGCAAAAAAGACATGCAACCGACGTTCGTACTGGTCCACGGAGCTTTCGCGAGCTCCTTCTCCTTCGCGCCGCTCCAGGCCGAACTCGGCCTCCTGGGGCACCGTTCCGTCGCCGTCGACCTGCCCGGGCACGGGTTCGCCGCGACGTACCCGCGCGCCTACCAGGCGCCGCAGGACCTCGAGGGGCTCGCCGCCGCGCCGGGGGCCATCAAGGGCGTGACGCTCGCCGACAACGTCGCGCACCTGGTCGCGATACTGGAGCGGGCCAAGCGCAACGGGCCCGTCGTCCTGGTCTCCCACAGCCGCGGCGGCCTGACGGCCACCGTCGCGGCCAACCGGCGGCCCGACCTGATCGACCGCATCGTCTACGTGTCCGCCTGGGCCCCCGTCGACCTCGATGTCGGCGCCTACTACGCCGAGCCCGAGATGGCCGCGGTCGACGCCCCGGGAATGGCGGCGGCGATGGTCGGGAACCCTGCCGAACTGGGGCTGCTGCGCTCCAACTTCCGCACCGCCGACCCCTCCGTCCTCGCGGCGTTCAAGGCGGCCTTCCTCGCCGACGGGACGGACGACGAGTTCCTGGTCCTCCTCAACACCTTCCAGCCCGACGAGAACCTCGACGCCGGCACGCCCGAGGACCGGGCGCAGGCCGACACCTGGGGACGGATCCCCCGGACGTACGTGCGGCTGACCGAGGACGCCGGCATACCGCTCGCCATGCAGGACCGGATGATCCGCGAGGGCGACGAGCTGACGCCGGAGAACCGGTACGACGTCCGCACGCTCACCGGCAGCCACCTGAAGTGGCTGGTCGACCCGGCGCCGGCGGCCCGCGTCCTGGCGGAGGTCGCCGCGCTGCTGCCCGCCGGATGACCTCACGGCGCTTGACCTGACGGCTGCCGAACACGCGCGGGCGCCCGGCCGGGGGAGGAAGTCCCGGCCGGGCGCCCGTCGGTCAGGCCCGTCAGTCAGGGGTCGGGGCGATCAGAGGCCCCTGATCGTCCAGTACACGGCGGCGTTGTTGCCGCTGCCCCCGCTCTGCGCGAACCCGAACATCGGGTCGGAACCCGCGGTGTCGTAGCCGTTGCTGCCGACGTACGGGTTGTTCCAGTGGAGCTGGACGCGCTTGCCGTTGAGCCCCGGGTTCCCGCAGTTCGCCGCGTCGTAGATGACGTGGCCCTCGGTGCCGGTCATGAAGCCGTTGCTCTCGGACTGCCAGCGTCCGGTCTTTCCGTCGCTGATGATGGGGTCCGGAGCCGTCGTCCAGATGCCGTGGTCCAGCCAGTTGTTCTGCAGGCGCAGTTCGCAGCCCGTCCAGTTGACCACCAGGACCTCCGTGCTGCGCGCCGCGCTCAGCAGCTGCGTCTGCTCCTGGGCGGGCTGCTGCTGAGCGGTGGCCGCGCCGGCCGGGGCCGCCGCCGTGAACAGCGCGGCGGCGACGCCGGCCGCGGCCAGGGTCGCTCGGACCAGGGACTTCCGCTGTGCCATCGGGTGTTCCTCTCGCTCTGGGACCGCGTCGGTGCGGTCTCCTGCTCGAAGCCTCGGGCGCACCCGTCGACAGATGGTCGACAGCCTGTTGACAGGTGATGGACAAGCGGTCGGTGGGGCCCGGATGAGCCGCCCTGACCAGGGGCGATGCGGCCGGTAAAATGCCCCGGGGGATTTTTCGCGGGTGGAGGGGGACGGCCGGTGGGTGGTTTACGGTTCGCGGTGCTGGGGCCGCTGCGGGGGTGGCGGGACGGCGGTGAGCTGGCGCTCGGCTCGCCGCAGCAGCGGAGCCTGCTGCTCGCGCTGCTGCTGAGGGCCAACCACCCCGTGTCGGCCGGCCAGCTCGTCGACGACCTGTGGGGCGAGGAGCCGCCCGCCAAGCCGTCCGCCGTGATCCGCACCTACGTCCACCGCCTGCGCCGCGTCCTGGGGCCCGACGCGCCGAGCACGCTCAGCGGCGGCTACCTGCTCACCGTGGACGCCGGGGCGCTGGACACCCACCGCCTCGAGGAGCTCGTCGGCGAGGCGAAGGCGCTGCGCGCCGCCGGGGAGCACGCCCGCGCCGCCGCCGCGCTCCGCTCGGCGCTGGCCCTGTGGCAGGGCGAGCCGATGGCCGCGCTGCCCGGCCCGTACGCGGAGCGGCAGCGCGGGGAGTGGGCCGAACGCCGGGTGACCGTCCTGGAGTCGTGTCTGGCGGCCGAGGTCGAGGCCGGGCCGTCCGGCGAGGTCGTCGCCGAACTGACCGCGGTCACGGCCGAACACCCGCTGCGGGAACGGTTCTGCGAACTGCTGATGCTCGCCCTCTACCGCACCGGCCGGCAGGCCGAGGCCCTGGGCGCGTACCGCGCCACGGACCGGCGGCTGCGCGAGCAGCTCGGCGTCAGCGCCGGGCCCGGTCTGCGCGAGCTGCAGCGCCGGATCCTGGCGGCCGACGCCGCCCTCCTGGCGCCCGCGCCGCCCCGGCCCGCCGCCACCACCGGCGCCACCGCGGCCGCCACCGGTGCCACCACCGCGCCCCGCCCGCCGTACCGGGCGCCGGTGCGGCCGACCCAGGTCCCCGCCGACCTCGCCGACTTCACCGGCCGCGAGACGCAGACCGAGGCGCTGCGGGCCGTCCTGCTCGCCCCCCGCACCGTGCCCGTGGCGGTCGTGGCGGGCCTGGGCGGCGTGGGCAAGACGGCGCTGGCCGTGCACGTCGCGCACGGGCTGGCCGCCGACTTCCCCGACGGCCAGCTCTACCTCGACCTGCACGGGGCCGACGGCCGCCCGACCCGGCCCGAGGAGGTGCTGGGCGTCTTCCTGCGCTCCCTCGGCGTGCCGGCCGACGGGCTGGCCTCCGGGCTCGCCGAACGCTCCGCCCAGTTCCGCTCGCTGCTCTCCGAGCGGCGCGTGCTCGTCGTCCTCGACAACGCCCGGGACGCCGAGCAGATCAGGCCGCTGCTGCCCGGGCGGCCCGGCTGCGCCGTCCTCGTCACCAGCCGGGCCCGGCTCGGTTCGCTGCCCAACGCGCAGGTCGTCGAGCTGACCGCGTTCGCCCCTCGGGAGGCCCTCGGCCTGCTCGGCCAGGTGATCGGCGAGCAGCGGCTGCGGGCCGAGCAGGACACGGCGGCGGAACTCGTCCGGCTCTGCGGCCACCTCCCGCTGGCCGTGCGCATCCTCGCCGCGCGCCTGGCCTGCCGGCCCGGCTGGGCCATGGAGCGGCTGCTCGACAAGCTGTCCGGGAACCTCCGCCGGCTGGACGTGCTGCGCGCCGGGGACCTCGCCGTCGAGCCGGCGTTCCGCTTCGGCTACGACCAGCTGACGCCCGAACAGGCCCGTGCCTTCCGGCTGTTGGCGGTGCCGGAGGTGCCCGACCTGTCGCCGGGCGCGGTCGCGGCGGTGCTCAACGTACCCGAGCACGAGGCCGAGGAGCTGGCCGAGTCGCTGGTCGACTGCTCGATGCTGGAGACGGCGCCGCCGGACCGCTACCGGTACCACGACCTGCTGCGCTCCTTCGCCCAGCGGCTCGCCCCGGAGGCGGAGGCGGACGGGCAGGTGCGGGGCGAGGAGGACCGCCCGGCGGCCGTGCTCACCCGCCTGGTGGCCCGTCAGCACGCGGAGACCGTCGCGGCGCTCGGCCCGTCCGCGGCCCGCGCCGCCCTGCCCGAGGCGGGGGCCGGCGCCGGCCCCCGCACGGTGGCGCCGCCCGGCGGCGTCGACTACCAGGGCGTCGGCGCGCTGGTCGGCCAGTACGCCGGGCTCCCCGAACCGCCCCGGCTCGACCTGGCGGCCGAACTGCTGCTCGGCTGCAGCCTGTTGTGCGAGACCGGGCAGGCCACCCGGCCGCTCGGGCACGCGGCCAAGATCCTGCTCCAGGCCGCCGTCCGGGCGGGCGACCGGACGGCCGAGGTCAGGGCCAGGCTGGTGCTCGGACGGCTGCTGACCGAGGTCGGCTCCGAGCCCGCCGCCCTCGCCGAGCTGCTCAGGACCCGCGACCTGTGCGCCGCCGACGGCCTGCCGGGGCCGCTGCTCGCCCTGGCCCACGCCGCGCTGGGCGCCCTGTTCGTCCAGGTCGGCCGGCCGGGCGACGCGCTCGGCGGCTTCACGGCGGCGATCTCGGTCTGGGAGCGGCTCGGCGACCAGCGCTCGGTGGCGGCCGAACTGCTCAACCTGGCGGGCGCGTTCACCGAACTCGGCCGGTACGACGCGGCGGTGCGCGTGGTCGACCAGTCCCTGCTGATCTGCCACCGGCTCGCCGACTACGAGCTGCAGGCGCTCGCCCTGGACTCGCTGGGGACGATCGCCCACGACCGCGGCGAGTTCGAGCAGGCCCTGCGCCACCACCGCAACGCCCTGTCCCTGCTGCGGCCGGACGACCGGCGCCGTACGGGCCGCACCCTGCTGCGGCTCACCGAGTCGCTGCGCGCCGTGGGCCGCGGCGCGGAGGCGGTGGCGGCGGCCGGGCGGGCGGTGGAGGTGCTGACCCTCGACGGCGACCGCCGGGGGCGGGGGCTGGCGCTGGCGGCGCTCGGCGACGCGCTCGCCGAGAGCGGCACCGCACCGGACGAGGCCCTGGCGCGCCGGTCGGAGGCCTACGACATCCTGGCCTCCATCGGCTCCCCCGAGGCCAACCGGCTGCGCGCCCTGATCAGCCCCGGCGGGCCCGTCGTGCGGCCGCGCCGGCAGTGGCCGTCCTGGCTTCCGGCGTGACCCGTCGGCCGGCCCGGCCGACGGCCGGCGGTCGGCGGCTCAGCGGCTCAGCGGCGGCTCAGCTGATCGTCCACAGCTGGTTCTGGGCACCGGTGCAGTCCGCCCCGTGGGTGCCCACGCCGATGCCCTCGGACGTCAGGCACAGCCGGGTGCCGACGTTGTAGATCCGGTAGCCGCCCGGGACCGGCTCGATGTCCCAGACCTGGTTCCAGACGGCCGGCGGGCTCGACCAGATCTGCACCTGCCTGCTCGTGCGGTCCTGGTCCAGCACCTTGGTGAAGTTGCTGGAGGCGTTGCGCAGGTAGTACATCCCCTCCGCGACCTTGTCCAGCCGCCACAGCTGCGCCGAGGTGCCGTTGACGACGTAGGTGCCGACCATGTTGCCGTCCACGTCCGCGGACTGGTAGTTGTCCAACGCGCCGTTGGCACCGGCGATCTGCGCCAGGGCGGGCAGCTGCGGCCTCGGCTGCGCCGTGGGCGGCACGGACGGCGGCGGCGTCCCGGTCGCGGTCGCGGTGGGCGGGGCCGGTTCGCCGGTGGCGGGCCGGTCCGGGGCGGAGGGGCTCGGCGCGGGCGGAACGGAGTTCTGACCGGCGGCGGGTGCGGCCGGGGGCGGGGCGGGGCTCCGGCCGGGTACGGCGGGAGCCGGGGCGGCGGGCAGGGCGGCGAGCGGGACGGTGGGCGGGGCGGCGAGGGGCGATCCGGTGGGCGTTTCGGGCCCGGCGGCGGGTGCGGGGCTCTGGCCCTCTCCGGCCGACGGTGCGGGGGCCGCCGCCTGCTGGGCGCTCGGGCGGGCCGCCTCCACCAGCGCGACCGGCTCCGGCACCGGGGGCTGGGCGACGGCGCCGTGCGGCGCCCGGCCGGGCCGCACCACCGTGGCCCCGGCGGCCCCGGCCACGCACAGCAGGGTCAGCGCCGTCAGCCCGGCCAGCGTCCGCAGGCGGCGTCCGGCCCGCGGCGGGCGTACGGCGGCAGGCCGGGTCCGGGCCTGGGCCTGGGTCCGGTCCGGAACCGGCGCGGGCGAGGGCGTCCCCTCGACCGCCCCCTCGACCGCCGCGAGGGCGCGCCGCACCGCCGTGGCCATCGTCGCCGCGTCCGGCCAGCGCTCGCCTGGCTCCTTGGCCATCGCCCGCTCGACCAGCGCCCACACCGGCTCGGGCACGTCCCCGGGCAGCGGCGGCACGGGCTCCGTCAGGTGCTTGAGGATCACTTCGAGGGCGGTCTCCCCCTCGTACGGGAGGTGGCCGGCCAGGCACTCGTAGAGGACCACGCCGAGCGCGTAGAGGTCGGCGGAGGCGGTGACCGTCCCGGTGGAAGCCTGTTCCGGCGCCTGGTAGGCGGCGGTGCCCAGCACCATCCCCGGGACGGTGAGCCGGGCGTCGCAGGCGGGCCGGGCGATGCCGAAGTCCGCGATCACCGTCCGGTCGCCGCGGACCATCAGGTTGGCCGGTTTGATGTCCCGGTGGACCACCCCGGACTCGTGCGCGGCCTCCAGCGCCTCCAGCACCTGCAGGGCCATCCGCAGGGCCTGCGCCGCCGGCAGGGCGCCGCCGTGTTCCAGGACGGCGCTCAGCGGCTGGCCGTCGATCAGTTCCATGACCAGGTAGCCGACCGGGCGCCGCCCGGCCGTGCCCGAGTACCCCTCGCCGTGCCCGCCGTCCTGCCCGCCGTCGTGCCCGTAGTCGTACACGCCGACGATGCCCGGGTGCCGCAGCTGCGCCATGACGCGGGCCTCGGCGTGGAAGCGCTCGGCGAAGCCGGGTTCGTCCAGCAGCGCGGGCTTCACCACCTTGACCGCCACCCGGCGGCCGAGGACCTCGTCCTCGGCGAGCCACACGTCGCCCATCGACCCGCCGCCCAGCCAGTCCACCAGCCGGTAGCGGTCGGCGAGCACGGTGCCGCGCATGCTTCTCCCTGAATCGATGAACCGAGGAACCGATGCCGAGGACCGGAGCGGATCCGGGGGCGGGCCCCGTCCCCCGGGCGCGCCCTGAGCCGGTGGCACACTCCGAGGATCATGGCACCGGCATAACGAATTACTGACTGTCCATCATAGGAATCACGCTCAACTCCGGCCATCGGTGGCCGGCAGGCCCGGACCGTGGACGGTCGGGGCCTGCGGTCGTTGCCGATGGTTCGTCACAGTTCGGCGCACTGGCCGCCCTTCGGGGCCGCCGATGGTGTTGGCGAGGCCGCCGTCGACCGGGGCCGGGGTGTTGCCGGAGCATGGGGTTCGCCCCTGCCCGCTTGCGGCCTGCCCGTTCGCCCCCGCCCGCTTGCGGCCTGCCCGCTTGCCCCTGCCCCTGGGGCAGGGGGCACAGTGGCGGGCGTGCAGGAGGACATGATCACCATCGGCGAACTCGCCGCCAGGACCAGGCTCAGCCTCAAGGCCCTGCGGCTCTACGGCGCGCGGGGGCTGTTGCCGCCCGCCCTGGTCGACCCGCTCACCGGGGTGCGCCGCTACGGCCCGGCGCAGGTCGAGCGGGCCCGGCGCATCGCGCTGCTGCGCGCCGCCGGGCTGCCGCTGGCGCGGATCCCGTCGGTACTGGACGTCGACGGCGACGCCGACGAGGGCCCGGGCGAGGGCGCGGGCGCGGGCGAGCGGGCGCTGCTGGCGTACTGGCGGGAGCGGGAGTCCGAGCACGCGGCCCGCCGGGAAGCGGTGGGCTACGCCCGAGAGGTCCTGACCGGAAGGAGCACCACCATGTTCGAGATCGCCGAGCGCGACGTGCCCGAGCAGCACGTCCTGTTCGTCCGGCGGCACGTGGACGCTGCCGCGCTGCCCGGCTTCCTCGCCGAGGCCGGCGAGTCGCTGCTCGGGCGGCTGCGGGAGGTGGACGCGTGCCTGTCCGGGCCGCTGTTCGCGGTGTTCCACGGCCTGGTGGGCGAGGACTGCGACGCCCTGGTCGAGGTCTGCGCCCCCACCCCGAACGCCGTCGGCCCGCACGGCCCGTTCGGGGTGCGCATCGAGCCCGCGCACCGCGAGGCGTACACCGCCCTGCCCCGGCGGGGCTTCGCCGCGATGGCCGCCGCCCACGACGCGGTGGGCGCCTGGGTCGCCGCCCGCGGGTACCGGCGGGGCGGGCCGAACCGGGAGGTGTACTACCCGAACTGGGCGACCGCCGGGCCGGAGGAGCACGTCGCGGACGTCGCCGTGCCGCTGGCGGCGGGCCGGTAGACACCCGACCACCGTACGGATTTCTGGACTTGTGGGTCCATTTTCGGCTGCCTACCGTGCTGTGCACCCCCTCCCGAACGAGCCCCGTACAGAAAGGTGTCAGCCCATGCACGCGATCCGGATCGAGGAGCACGGCGGCCCCGAGGTCATGCGCTGGACCGAGCTGCCGGACCCGGTCCCCGGCCCCGGCGAGGCGCTGGTGCGCCTGGGCGCGGCCGGCGTCAACTACATGGACGTCGGCGCCCGCGCCGAGGGCGGCCCGGGCTGGGCGGCGCCGGCGGTGCTCGGCGCCGAGGGCATGGGCCACGTCACCGCCCTCGGCGCGGGGGTGGACGGCCTGGCCGTCGGCGACCGGGTGGCCTGGTTCTACCACCCGGGCAGCTACGCCGAGTTGCTCGCCGTCCCGGCCGCCTCGCTGGTCAAGGTGCCCGACGGGGTGCCGGACGAGGTCGCGGGCGGCCTGCTGATGCAGGGCCTGACCGCGAGCCACCTGAGCACCGAGACCTACCCGATCGCCCCGGGCGACACCGCGGTGGTGCACGCGGCGGCGGGCGGCGTCGGGCGGCTGCTCACCCAGCTGGTCAAGGCCCGCGGCGGCGACGTCATCGGCCTGGTCTCCCGCGAGGAGAAGGCCGCCGTCGCGAAGGAGGCCGGCGCCGACCACGTGCTGGTCCACTCCGGCGGCGGCTTCGAGGACCGGATCAGGGAGCTGACCGGCGGGCGCGGGGCCGACGTCGTCTACGACGGCGGCGGCGCCGACACCTTCCGCTCCTCCCAGCTGGCCCTGCGCCCGCACGGGGTGCACGCCTACTACGGCCCCTTCATGGGCGTGCCCGAGCTGCGGCCCACCGACCTGCCGAACAGCATCCTGCTCACGTACCCGGTGGTGCACCACCACGTCCCCACCCGCGAGGCGCTGGTACGGCGCGCCGGCGAGCTGTTCGACCTCGTCCTGGCGGGCCGGCTCACCGCGCAGGTCACCGGCCGCTACCCGCTGGCCGAGGCCGCCCGGGCGCACGCGGACCTGGAGTCCCGGCGCACCACCGGCAAGCTGGTCCTGCTGCCGTGAGCGCCCTCGCGAGCACGGTGAAGGAGCACGTTCCGCCGACCCGCAAGGGCGCCGCGACCAGGCGGCGCATCATCGAGGGCGCCGCGCGGGAGATCCGCGCGGAGGGCGTGTTCGCGCTGCGCCTGGAGGACGTGATGGCCCGCACCGCCACCAGCAAGAGCCAGCTGTTCCACTACTTCCCCGGCGGGAAGGACGAGCTGCTGCTGGCCGTGGCCCGCTTCGAGGCGGCCCGGGTCCTCGACGACCAGCAGCCGGAACTGGGCTCCCTCACCTCCCGGGAGGCCTGGCGGCAGTGGCGCGACAAGGTCCTCGCCCGCTACCGCGCCCAGGGCGTCGGCTGCCCGCTGCACGTGGCCCTGTCCCAGCTGGGCACCGCCACCGGCGCGGGCCGCACGGTGGCCGCCGAACTGCTGGGGCAGTGGCAGCGCCAGCTCGCCGCGGGCATCCGGCACCTGCAGGCCGGCGGGGTGGCCGCCGCCGACCTGGACGCCGAGCGGGAGGCGGCGGCGCTGCTGGCCGGGGTCCAGGGCGGAGTGCTGATCCTGATGACCACCGGCTCCACCGACCAGCTGGAGGCGGCGCTGGACTCGGGCCTCGCCCGGCTCGGGCTCACGTCCTGACGGGAAGCTGACCGGGAGCTGACGGCGGGGCGCGCGTGAGCGCTCCGGAGGTGACGCAGCGGGGTCGTCTCCGTACGGACGGACACCGCCCGGATGTGTAATGGGCCACATTCCCAGGCCTGTTGGGGCTTCGAGTGACGAGGGTCACGCCCGGCGCGCGTTCGATGCCCGCGACGGCGCCTCGTCCCGGCAGGACTGGGCGGGCGGCGATCCGGCACGGGCGAAGGGCCTGTCCGCTTCGGGACCTTGGTCGTGAATCCCCTCGACCTTCGGCCCGGTGGCGGCCCCGCGGGGGCCGGGCAACCGTGGACGGTCGCCCGTTGTGACCGGGCGATGGCGCCGTCCGACGTGGGCGGCGTCTTCCCCTGCCGTCTACCCGGCGCACGGTGCGCGGTCGCGCGCCGTACGCTCCGGAGGACCCCAAGCACATGTCCCAGACCATCGACAACGCCCCGTATACCGCGTTCCACCGCAGGCTGGCCCTCGCCTGCTCAGGCGGCCCCCTGCTCGACGGCTACATCCTGAGCATCGTCGGCGTCGCCCTGATCGGGATGCGCCCGGACCTCGGACTGTCCACCGCCGAGGTCAGCCTGATCGGCGCCGCCGCCCTGGTCGGAATGTTCGTCGGCGGCGCGCTCTTCGGCGTGCTGACCGACAAGATCGGCCGGGAGGTGATGTACACCGCCGACCTGCTCGTGATGGTCGCCTGCTCGGTGCTCTCCTTCTGGGTGGACGCGGTGTGGGCGATCGCCGTGCTGCGCTTCGTGCTCGGCCTGGCCGTGGCCGCCGACTACCCCATCGCCACCTCGCTGCTCGCCGAGTGGCTGCCCACCAAGCACCGCGGCCGGCTGCTCGGCAAGCAGATCATCGCCTGGTACGCCGGCTCCGTGCTCGCCTACGTGGTGGGCTACCTCTTCCTGGAGCTGGCCGGGCCGGGCAGCTGGCGGTGGATGCTGGCGAGCTCCACGGTGCTGTGCGTGGTGTTCCTGGTGATCCGGCGCGGCTCCCCGGAGTCGCCGCGCTGGCTGGCCGCCAACGGACGGGTCGGCGACGCGGTGCGCGTGGTCGAGAAGCACCTGGGCGTGCGCGTGGACGGCCGGGAACTGATGCCCGACCCGGCCGAGCGCGGCCGCCCCGCCGGACTGCGCCTGCTGATGACCCAGCCCTACCGGCGCCGCACCCTGTTCTGCGGCCTGTTCTTCCTGTGCCAGGTCGGCCCGCTGTTCGCGATGCTCACCTTCGGCCCGCAGATCCTCTCCTCCTTCGGCATGCCCGGCGGCACCGTGATGGAGACCCTGGGCACCGGCCTGATCAGCATGGTCTTCCTGCTCGGCTGTTACCCGGCGCTGCGCCTGATCGACACCCGCGGGCGCCGGCCCGTCATCATCTGGTCCTTCGCGCTGATGACCGTCCCGCTGGCGCTGCTGGGCGTGTGGCCCACCGCCCCGGCCGCCGTCGCGCTGCTGGCGCTGTGCGCGTACGCCTTCCTGTGCGGCGGGCCGAACGTGCTCGACTGGACGTACCCCAACGAGCTGTTCCCGACCGAGATCCGGGCCACCGCGGTGGGCGTCGCCACCTCGGTCAGCCGGATCGGCGCGGCCGTCGGCACCTACCTGCTGCCGCTGTCGCTGACCGGGCTGGGCACCGGCCCGACCATGCTGATCGCGGCCGGGACCACGGCGGTCGGGCTGCTGGTCTGCGTCATGTGGGCCGAGGAGACCCGGGGCACCGCCCTCGGCGCCTCCCCCGCCACCGTCGGCGCGGCCGCGGGTGCCGCAGGTGCGCCGCGCGCCGCCCGGGGCGCCGTCCCGAGCCAGCGCGTCCCGCAGACGGCGCGCTGACGGCCGGCTGACTGCTCGTACGGCATCGACGGCGCCGCCCGGGGAACCGGGCGGCGCCGTCCGGCGTCCCGGGGCGCCGACTCCCGCCCCGCCCCGGGGCCCTCCGGAGAGCGCGCCAACGGCAGCGCCACCCGACGCCACCGGGCGCGCGCCGACTCCCGCACCCCACAAACGTCAGGCCAGGTCGCCGCGTTCGCGCAGCAGTGGCAGGAGGTGGTCGCGGACGGCGGGGGCCAGGCGCAGGGTGTCGTCGCGGCCGTCGGTCCAGCGCAGGTCGGCGAGTTCGGCGGCGGGGACGGGCTCGCGGTCCAGGGTGGCGGTGAAGACGGTCATCAGCATGGGCACGCCTTCGAGGGCGGCGGTGGCGCGGATGTCGGTGAGGTGGCGGGGGTCGACCGGGGCCGCGCCGAGTTCCTCGCCCAGTTCGCGGGCGAGTGCCTGGAGGGCGTCCTCGCCGGGGTCGGGCTTGCCGCCGGGCAGGTAGAAGACCTCGGGGGCGGCCTGCTTGCTGACGACCAGGAGCCGGCCTTCCTGGACGATCGCGGCGGCGGCGACGGTGAGCGGGGCGGTCGGGGCGTCCGGGGTGCTGGTGGCTGCGGAGTCGATCATGGGATTGATTCTCGCAGGTGGGAGGTGGTGCCGACGGAGCACCCTTGCAGGTCCCTGCGCGCGCAATTATTGTCTGCGATTGTAAGTGCAGCTGCAAAAGTTGCATGCTCTCCCCTTCGCATTGGCGCCGACCCCATCGGGAGTCCGACATGAGCACCTCCCTCTTCGCCCCGTTCACCCTGCGGTCCCTGACCGTCCCCAACCGGATCTGGATGCCGGCGATGTGCCAGTACAGCGCCGTCCCGGACGGGGACGCGGCCGGTGTCCCGACCGACTGGCACTTCGCCCACCTCGCGGCCCGCGCCGCCGGCGGCACCGGGCTGATCATCACCGAGGCCACCGCGGTCAGCCCCGAAGGGCGCATCACCCCGTACGACCTCGGCATCTGGAACGACGAGCAGGTCGCGGCCTTCCGCCGGATCACCTCCTTCCTGAAGAGCCAGGGCACCGTCCCAGCGATCCAGCTCGCCCACGCCGGCCGCAAGGGATCCACCGAGCGCACCTGGGTCGACCGCGGGCGTCCCGTCAGCCCGGACGAGGAGCACGGCTGGACCCCGGTCGGCCCCAGCGCCGAGGCCTTCTCCCCCGCCCACACCACGCCGGACGAGCTGACCGAGGAACAGATCGGCGAGATCGTCCGGCAGTTCGCCGACGCCGCCCGGCGCGCGCTCGACGCCGGCTTCCAGGTCGCCGAGGTCCACGGCGCCCACGGCTACCTGGTCCACCAGTTCCTCTCCCCCGCGGCCAACCACCGCACCGACGGCTACGGCGGCTCCTTCGAGGGGCGCATCCGCTTCGCGCTGGAGGTCGTCGACGCCGTCCGCTCGGTGTGGCCCGAGGACCTGCCGGTCTTCTTCCGCGTCTCCGCGACCGACTGGATCACCGAGAACCCGCAGGACGGCCGGGAGGGATGGACCTCGCAGGACACCGTCCGCCTCGCCAAGGAGCTCCAGGCCCACGGCGTCGACCTGCTCGACGTCTCCACCGGCGGCATCGTCCCCGACGCACGCATCGAGGCCGGGCCCGGCTTCCAGGTGCCCTTCGCCGAGGCCGTGCGCCGCGGGACCGACCTGCCGGTCGCCACCGTCGGCCTGATCACCGACCCCGCCCAGGCCCAGGCCATCCTCACCGAAGGCCGCGCCGACGCCGTCCTGATCGGCCGCGAACTGCTCCGCAACCCCTACTGGGCCCGCCACGCCGCCACCACCCTCGACGTCGAGGTCCCCACCCCCGCCCCGTACCACCTCGCCTGACCCCCGCAAGCCCCCGGAGCAGGAGGCCGACCACCTCGGCCTCCTGCGCCGCGATGGCCACGCCCGTACCGCCTGCTGCCAGGGCCAGCAGGCCCGCCACTGGCAGCCGGGCTTGTCCGCATCGCAGGCCACGCCCGGCCAGTTCGGCGCGCACCTCCTCCCGAACCCGTCGTACAGCCGGAGCGGCAGCAGCATCGGCCAACGACAGCTCCCGACCGAACGCCGTCCACACGGCCCGGTGCAGCGAAGTCACGTCACGTCCGGGGCCGGTGTGCACCACCCGCCGCAGTCGGCCAAGCCGACCGACATCGATCGCCCCCGCAAGGTGGAGTTCTACGACGGCCACTTTCAGCGCGGCCTTCGAACCGCCCCGCACTCCCGCGACACCGGCCGCTGGCAGGCCGTCCGTCCGCCCTCTAACGGGCAGCCACCGCAACAGCCCCGCACCGACAAGCCCGGCCACCGCGCACACGACACCGGTCGATCCCGTCACACCCCCCGTCAAGGGATAACCAGCCCCTCCCCGGCCCGCTTCCCCAGAAGAATGACACGGCCGGGTGACCGTCGCTCAGTTTCAGGCCCCCACCCTGGGCGGAAAATCAGGCCCGCCGACTTCCCACTCCACCCGCAATGAAGCCGCCGGCATGGCGCGACGCGGAAGATCAGGCTGTGGTCGGCGGTTCTTCCCCGGTGAGCTTCGGGCGAAGGGTTGTGGCGTGTTGGTGCCACCCCTTCGGATGGGGGTCGCAGGAAATCTTTCGGCTCCGGTAGGGCGCAGTGATGCCATTTCAGGGAGGTCGGGCCGCAAATTTTCCTGTGGAGGCGGGTTAGCGTGCGTGTCGGGTTTGAGTTGGAGTGCGCTCCAAGTCCTACGGTTTCTGCCGTGGTCGCCGCCGCCGGTGGTCGGCGGCCGGGACGACGGGAGAGGAGCAGCGCGGATGAGTGGGTCCGTGGAGGAGGCCGAGGTTCGGCGGGAGCGTTTCGCGCACGGGTTGGAGGTGCTCGACCGGGTCGACGGGGAGGCCGGTCGGCGGATGGTGGAGGCGCTGGGTGACGTCAGTCCCGAGCTCGGGCACCAGGTGGTCGCGTGGGGGTTCGGGGAGATCTACAGCCGTCCGGGGCTGGCGCCGCGTGAGCGGCAGTTGGTCACCCTGGGCATGCTGACGGCGCTGGGCGGGTGCGAGCCGCAGTTGGAGGTCCACGTCAACGCCTCGCTGAACGTCGGGCTGACGCCGCAGGAGATCGTCGAGGCGCTGCTGCACTCCGCCGCCTACTGCGGCTTCCCGAAGGCGCTGAACGCCACCTTCGTCGCCAAGAAGGTGTTCGGCGAGCGCGGCCTCCTGCCGGTCACGGCGGACCGCCCGGCCGACTGACCGGCTGACCGGCGGTCGGCAGCCGGCCGAGCGGCCCGGTGGTGCATGTGCTCTGGTGCGACGGCGGTGCCGCACCTGGCCCGCCCTGCTGGAACAGGGCAAGCCGGATCCCCTGGGTGGTGTCGAGTGGCAACGGCCGGGGAGACCGCGTGCGTGAGACGTGGGGCTTGGGAGCCGGGCGCCCCCGGGCCCTGGCCCTGGGCGGGGCCTGTGCGGGGCGCTCACCCCGCCGATATCCACAGAGGATGGCGTTTCGCATTCCTCGTGGCAAGCCCGAAGGGGCGCGGAGGGTCGGACACGGCGGGTACCCGGGCCCCGGGGCGTGGCCGGGCCGGCGGCCGTGAGCTGCGGATTCATCCCGACGGGTTCTCAACTTCGAGTGGGACAAAGCGAGAAACGGGGGCGTAAAGCGTTGGACCGCCCCCGCAGGCCACGGCGACCCTGTGCGTGGGTGTCCGGCCCGCCCGGCTCTGGAAGGCCGGGCGGGCGCGCGAGGACCCCGGTCGAGTGGCAACAACCGCAACCCAGCGAAGCGGAGACCGCATGGAACAGCAGTACACCCCGGCCGCGCACGCGGCGTGCGTCGAGGTCCGGACGGCGCCGGGGGCCCCGGTGCCCGTCCCGGCCACCGTGCTCGTGGTCGTCGTCCTTCTCCTCACCACCGCCCTGACCGCCTTCGGCACCCCCGCCCGTACCGCCGTCGCCACCCTGGCCGGTGCCGGGCTGCTCGGCATAGAGCTGGTGCGCCGCCTGGCCGAGGCGCTCACCGCCCTCCGGGCCCGCTAGGAGGCGGCCGGTGGGGCGCCTGAACAGCGCCCTGGTTGAAGGGGACAAGGACATCCGGACGCTCGCGCAGTGGCTGCGTGCCCTGCGCGAGCGTTCCGGCCTCACCTACAGCCAGATGGCGCGCAAGACCGCCGGATTCGCCCGGCCCGTCTCCCTCGCCACCCTCTCCCGCGCGGACGAGGGCCGTACGGTGCCGACCTGGCCGGTCACCGAGGCCTACGTCCGGGCCTGCGGCGGCTCGGTGCGCACCGCCGAGCGGCTGTGGCTGCGCGCCCGCGCCGCCCGGGCCGGGCGGCGCGGGAGCGGGGCCAAGGCCGTGCCGGTCGCACCCGCCGCGGCCGGCGCGGTTCGGGCCCTGCCGTACGTCACGCAGCGCTGCGAACTGCTCGTCGCCATGCGGCGGTTGCGGCTGCGCGCGGGGAGCCCGTCCCTGCGCGAGTTGGAGACGCGCGCGGTGCGGGGGGCGGTGAGCCACCTGCCGCGCAGCACCCTGCACGGGGTGCTGGCGGGTGAGCGGGACTGCACCGAGCGGGTCCTCGTCGAGTTCGTCCGGGCCTGCGGGGTGGGCCCGGTGGAGGAGGCCGAGTGGATCGCGGCCCTGCGCCGTACCGCCGGCGCCCCTCCCCCGCCGCCCGACGTCCACCGCCGACTCGCCGAGGCCCACGCCGAGGTCCGGCGCCTGCGCCGTGCCCTCGACGACCGCCCCGCGCGGGAAGTCGGTCCGGCCGACTTCCCGAGCCGCGTCGGCCGGCTGACGGGACGGCCCGTCCCCCGGCCAAGGGCCCCGCGCACGAACGCGGGAGGCCGACGGCCCCGGCCTGCCGCACCGGAGCGGCCCCTCGACGCCCCCACCGAGCCGCGGCGAGGAGTCGGTCCGGCCGACTTCCCGTGCCGTAGCGGGTAGTGGTGCCTACGGCGAAGGCGGGATCGGTGGTGGTTCCCCCTCGGGCAGCAGGTGCCGGCCGAAGTGCGCCGTGAGGAACGTGGCGATCGCCTCCGCATCGGTGGACTCCGCAGGCAGGTCACCCGGGCGGGGCTGGTGGAGACCGATGAGTTCATCCCGCAAACGGGCATCGAGAAGCGGCACTTGGTAGCGGTCGATGGTCCCGCGGTGGGACAACCGGTCGAAGACCCTGACCCCGGGGCAGCGGCCGGACCGCGGCGACCGCGCCAGCTGGCTGTCCTGCCGGGAGCCGACGTGGACGTAGTCCGCGTTCCTCAGCGCTCCGTCGAGGTACGGGGTGGGGAGGTCCTTCGCCGAGGCGGGCGGAGGCGGGCGGTGCGGTGGTCACCGGATCCGCCGGGGCGGGCGGTGCGCCGGGGCGTCAGTCCCGCCGCAGCAACCAGCGGTAGATCAGGACTGCCGTGACGACGCCGACGGCCAGGACCGCGACGTCGACCCCTTCGAGTGCGGCCGGGTCCTGCCCGTGGTGCTGGTACAGCCCGGACAGCAGGACCCTGGCGGCCAGGGCCGCCACCGCCCCGCCGCCGGTGGCGAGCAGGGCCTCGACCTGGCCGGTGCGCCGGGGCATCGGCTCAGAACCCGGTCAGGGTCGTCTTGCCGATCGCCGCACCGGACTCCTGGAGGCGGTGGGCGGCCCGGAGATTGGCGGCGGTGACGGGGCCGAGGTCGCGGGTGGCGGTGGTGGTCAGGACGCCCGCGTCCACCAGGCGCGCGACCCGGTCGAGGATCCGGTGCTGCACGGCCTGGTCGGCGGTGGCGTGCAGGGAGCGGGTGAACATGAACTCCCAGTGGAAGGAGATGCTCTTGCCCTTGAGGACACCGATGTCCAGGGAGTCGAAGTCGTCGATGGCGACGATGCCGCCGAAGGGCTTCAGTGCCTCGGCGTAGGCGGTGAGGTTGCGGTCGGTGGCGACGGTGCCGAAGACGTGGTCGAGACCGCCGGGGGCGACCTTCGCCAGTTGCGGGCCGAGCGGGAGCGTGTGGTCGATCACGTGGTCGGCGCCCATGCGGCGGGCGAACTCGGCCGACTCCGGGCGGGACGCGGTGCCGATCACGGTCAGGCCGGTGAGGGTGCGGGCGAGCTGGGTGACGAGCGAGCCGACGCCGCCCGCGGCGGCGGTCACCAGCAGGGTGCCGCCCTGCTCCGGGCCGCCGGTGCCCAGGCCGAGGCGCTCGAAGAGACCCTCCCAGGCGGTCAGCGCGGTCAGCGGCAGCGCGGCGGCACCGGCGAAGGAGAGGGTGGCCGGCTTGTGGCCGACCAGGCGCTCGTCCACCGCGTGGTAGCGGGAGTTGGCACCGGGCCGATCCAGGGCGCCGGCGTAGTACACCTCGTCGCCGACCTCGAACAGCTCCACCCGCGCGCCGACCGCGACCACGGTGCCGGCCGCGTCCCAGCCCAGCACCCGCGGCTCTCCGCCCGGGTCGGCGTTCTGCCGGACCTTGTGGTCCACCGGGTTGACGGCCACCGCCTCCACCCGCACCAGCAGGTCGCGCGGGCCCGGCTGGGGTACGGGCAGCTCGACGTCGAGCAGGCTCTGCGGGTCATCGACCGGCAGGCTCCGGCGGTAGGCGACGGCGGGCATCGTCACGGGGATCGTGGTCGTCGCGGGCATCAGGGGTCTCCTCGTCGTCGGGGCGGCGCACCGCCGTCCGGGCACGTCGGCGACGGTATGCGAGGGGTAGTGGTTACCCGCAAGGACCATTGGTACCCATCGGGTACCGAAGCAGTACCCGATGGGTACCATCGGCGGGTGACGACGACCCGCACAACGACGACCCTCGCGCCGACAACCCACCCGCCGAAGACCCACGCCCCCGACTGCACCGACCCCAAGTCCGTCTACGCCGCGGCCTGCCCCTGCCGCGACATGCTCGACCTGCTCGCCAACAAGTGGAGCGCCCTCGCCCTGGGAGCCCTGGAGGACGGCCCGCAACGCTTCGGCGCGCTGCGCACCCGCCTGCAGGGTGTCAGCCCCAAGGTCCTCACCCAGACCCTGCGCCGGCTGGAGGAGCACGGCCTGGTCCATCGCGAGATCCACGCCGAGGTCCCTCCGCGGGTCGAGTACAGCCTCACCGCGCTGGGCGTGGACGCCTGCGTCCCGCTGGCGCACCTGCGCACCTGGGTGGAGCGCAACATCGACCGCTTTCCCGGCCCCGCCTGAGCCCGGCGAGCCCGAAGTGCCCCGGGGCGGCAAGTCGCCGCCGCCCCGGGGCACTTCGGGCGGCGGCGGGCAGCGGCGGCGATGGCGGGCGGCGGTGTCAGGCCAGTTCGAGGGTGTACAGGTCGGGGACGGTGTTCTGCAGGATCTGGCTCCCGTTGGTGTCGTGGTACTGCGCGGAGAACCACAGGTCGGTGTGCTGGATCCGCAGGGCGAAGAGGTCGGTGCCCGGCACCTTCAGCATGGAGAACTGCTGGTGCTCGGGCACGTAGTCGTCGTCGCAGCCGACGGTGAGGAGCCAGGCTCCCGGGTCGCGGAACCCGCGGTCGACGGACATGCACCAGTGGCGCCAGCCGTCCCGGAAGACCACCCGTTCGCTGCCGTCCCCCTGGCGCTTGCGGCAGACCTGCCACTTCTGGTTGTCCTGGTCCTCCCACTGGTACTGGATGACCGAGCCGTGGTTCCAGGAGGACAGGGCGACGGTCAGGTACTGCCTGTCGCCGGGGGCCTTGATGCGGTAGTAGCCCGCGTCGCAGGCGAAGTCGCTCCCCCGGTCCGGGACCGGGGCCGGGGCGGGCGCGGCCACCGCGGCCGGTGCCGTGGTGAGCAGCAGGGCGCCGGCGAGCGCGGTGGTGGCGAGCGCGGTCAGTCGTCGGAGCCGTCCGGACGGGCGCGCTGCGCGGCGGCGCGGTCCCGGGCGAAGTGCTGTGGGCATCGTGAACTCGCTTTCGCGGCTGGGTGGTCGGGGGCGGCGGGTGCGGCCGGTCAGCAGGACAGCCGCTGGCGGGCGGCCCCGCGCACGGTGCCGGCCGGCTCCGGGGAGGCGCAGGAGACGGTGCCCAGCTCGGGGACGTCGTAGGTGGTGTAGGTGCCCTTGCCGCCGGGGCTGGTGTTCACCCAGAAGCCGGTGGTGCCCGTGGCGCGCGCGCAGGTGTACTGCACCCATTCGCCGCTGACCTTCTTGGTGCCGCGGTAGAGGCCGTAGTAGCCGGGCTTGTTGAGGTACCAGGTGGTGGAGACGGTGCTCGTGGTGGTGGAGGAGGTGGTCTTCTGGACGTCGAAGCCGACCTTGGCGGACACCTTGAGGAACAGGAAGCCGGCGGAGGCCGAGATCGTGGTGCTGTTGTTGACGGTGGTGGTGACGGAGTCGACCCGGGTCAGGGTCTCGGTGCGCTGACCGGTGGTGCCGTCGGCGACGTTGACCGCCAGGAAGTCGGTGACGAGGGGCTCGACCTTGCTGCTGAGGACCTCGGTCCACTCGGTGTCCACGGCGGGGTTGCAGAAGGCCGTCGGGGGCGCCGGCACGGGGGCCGCGGCGGCGGCGGTGGCGCTGACCAGGCCGAACGAGGTGAAGGCGGTGAGCAGTGCGGCGCTCGATGCCATCGCGCGGCGCAGGGGGCGCCGGCGGTTCGGCGGGTGCGGGGAGCTCACGGGGGTCTCCTTCCGAGGAGGTGGGGTCGGCCGGTCGCGGCACCCGCTGGGTGCGCGGCGGTGCCGTGCGGGTGCCGTCCGGACTGGTGGAGATCCTGCCGCGGCCCGTCACGAATTCCTCATGACCGGATCACGATGTACGCACGGGCGGCCCGACGACATGCCATGGACAGGACACGTCGCCCGGGCCAAGATGACCTTGCCCCGCCGTCGTCCGTGCCCGTACGGCCGGTCGGGCGGCGGCACCGAGCACCCCCAGGGACGCGAACGGGCGCGACGGAAGAGCGGAAGCGCGAAAGAGCACAAGAGCACAAGAGCGGAAGAGCGGAAGAGCGGAAAGAGCGGCAGCGCCGGTGCGCCACCACGGCGGCCGGCCCACCGGAGGGGCGGGGCGTGGAGTTCAGGATCCTGGGGGCATTGGAGGTGCGGGCCCCGGACTCCACGGTGCTCGCCGTCGGCGGGCGGCGCCAACAGGCCCTGCTGGCCGCACTGGTGGCCCATGCCGGGAGGACGGTGTCGGTGTCCCGGCTGGTCGACGCGGTCTGGGACGAGGCGCCGCCGGCCACGGCCGACCGCCAGGTCAGGAACATGGTCGGCCTGTTGCGCCGGGCGCTCACCCCCGGCCCGGGGCAGGCCCCGCCGATCCGCACCGACGGCCCCGGCTACCTCCTCGACGGGCCCGAAGTCCGGGTGGACGCCCTGGAGTTCGTCGCCCTGGTGGAGTCCGCCGCCACCGCGGGCGCCGACCGGGTCGCCCGGTTGCGCGGCGCGCTGGCGCTGTGGCGCGGCCCGGCGCTGGACGGGCTGCCGGGCCGGGCGCTGGCGGCGGTCGCGGCCGGCCTGGAGGAGCGGCGGATGTCCGCCCTGGAGCTGCTCTACGAGCTGGAGCTGACGGCCGGGCGGCCCGACCGGATCGTCTCCGAACTCACCGCCCTGGTCACCGAGTTCCCGATCCGCGACGGCCTGGTGCGGCACCTGATGACGGCCCTGGCCCGTTCCGGCCGGCACGCCGAGGGCCTGGCGGTCTACCGCCGTCACGCCGGGCACCTCGCGCAGGAGCTGGGCCTGGACCCCTCCCCCGAACTGCGCTCGCTCCAGCGCGAGTTACTGGGAGCGGCGGATCCGTCCGCGCCCCACCGGTCCGAGCCGGCGGCCCCGCCCGCGCAACCGCCCCGTCCGCGCCCGGCTCAACTCCCCTGGGAGCTGCCGTCCTTCGTCGGCCGCGACGACCACATGCGCACCATGGACCGCCACCTGACCGGCCCCGGCAGCACCCCCGCCACCGACCCCGCCGACGGCCCCACCGGCTCACCCCCACCCCCCACGGCCGTCACCGTGATCACCGGCATCGCCGGCGGCGGCAAGTCGGCCCTGGCCGTGCGCTGGTCCCAGCGCGCCCGCGACCGGTTCCCCGACGGCCAGCTCTTCGCCGACCTGCACGGCTGGTCGCCGGCCGGCCCGCAGGAGCCGCACGCCGTCCTCGCCGCCTTCCTGCGGGCCCTCGGCGTGCCGACCGGGGAGGTCCCGGGCCGGCTCGACGAGGCGGCCTCGCTCTACCGCTCCGTCCTGGCCGGCCGCCGGGTCCTGATCGTCCTGGACAACGCGCTCGACGCCGAGCAGGTCCGCCCGCTACTGCCCGGCAGTGGGGGCTGCGCGGTCGTCGTGACCAGCCGCGACCGGCTCACCGGGCTCGTCGTGCGCGAGGGCGCCCACCGGATCGAGCTGGCGGACTTCAGCCCCGCCGAGGGACGGGCGCTGGTGCGCCGGGTGCTCGGGGCCGAACGCGTCGAGGGCCGGGAGCACGCCGTCACGCGGCTGCTCGACGCCTGCGGCCACCTCCCGCTGGCCGTCGGCCTCGCCGTCGCCCGGCTGCGCGACCGCCCGCACCACGACCTCGCCGACTTCGCCGCCGAACTCGCCGCCGCGGGCACCCGCCTGGACGTCCTCGAAGCGGACGGCGACGACCCGTCCACCCGGCTGCGCACGGTGTTCGCGCTGTCCTACCGCGCCCTCGACGCGCCCGCCGGACGCCTCCTGCGGCTGCTCGCGACCAGCCCCGCCGTCGACCTGTCGACACCGGTCGCCCAGGCGGTCGGCGGACTGGACGGCCCGCAGAGCGCACGGCTCCTGCGCCGGCTCGCCAACGTCCACCTCCTCGCCGAGCACTCCGCCGGCCGCTACCGCTTCCACGACCTGGTCCGGCTGTTCGCCGTCGAGCGGGCCGCGCAGCAGGAGAGCGAGCACTCCCACGACCTCGCCCGGCGCCGCTGGTACGCCTGGTGCCTGCACCAGGCGTCGGCCGCCGCCCGGATGCTGATACCCGGACGGCCCCGGGTGCCGCTGCCGCCCCCGCCCGAGGGCCTGCCCACCACGGCCTTCGCCGGACCGGACGAGGCCATGCGGTGGTGCGACGGGCAGCGCGACAACCTGCTCGCCACCCCCGGCCACGCCTACGAGCACCAGGACGACGAGACCGCCTGGAAACTCCCCGCGCTGCTGTGGATCCACCTCCACCGCAGCGGCCTGCACGCCGAACGGCTGGCCCTGGGCCGCACCGCCGTGGCCGCGGCCAGGCGCCTCGCGGACCCGCTCGCCGAGGGCCGCGCCCTCAACGACCAGGGCCACGCCTGGAGCACCGTGGGCGACCTGGTCCGGGCCCGACGGCACTACGAACAGGCCCTCGCCCTGGTGCGCACGGCCGCCGACCCGGCGGCCGAGGGCCAGGTACTGGCCAACCTCGGCGCGCTCCACTTCTTCTCCCACGACTACGCCGAAGCCGCCCGCCACTACGAGGGCGCCCTGCGGCTGCTGCCCGCCGACGGCCCGGACGCCGACCACTGGACGATCCGCCTGTGCGAGACCAGCCTCGCCTCGGTCCACCTCTTCCTCGGCCGGTACGAGGACGCGCGGGCCCTGGCCGAACGGCTGCTCGCACCCGGACTGGGCCTCCACGACACCGTCCTGGGCTGCTCGCTGCGCAACGTCCTCGGCCTCGCCCGCTACGCCGCCGGACGGCCCGACGAGGCGCTGCACCACTTCGCGCGGTCCCTGTCCGTCGGCCGGCACGTCACCGGGTTCACCGACCAGCGGGCCAACTCCCTGGCCGGACTGGCCGCCGCGCAGCAGGCCCTGGGCCGCCCGGGCGCCGCCCGCCGCTCCTGGGCCGCCGCCCTCGACCTGTACCAGGACCTCCCCGCCCACTACCGCAGCCCGGTCGCCCTCCTGACCACCCTCGGCTTCACCCCACCCGACCTCTCCTGACCCTGCCCCCGGCCGCCTACGACCACGAGGGCGGCCGGGGGCGGGGTCAGGCGGGAAGGCCGGGCAGCGGGGGCCCGGCGGGCAGGCCGGCGAGGCGGCCGGAGGTAGGCGGGCGGCCGGGGCGGACGGGCGAACCGGCCCGGCGAGATCAGGTGAGAAGGCCGGGCGACCAGGCGGCAGGGTCCCGGCGGCCAGGCGGGAGAGTCGGGCAGACGAACCGACCAGGCGGCAGGGCCCCAACGGTCGGGCGGCCCGGGCGGCAGGGCCCCAGCGGTCGGGCAGTCCGTCGAGGGAGCCCCTACTCCTCCGCCGGGCCGGGCAGGCTGAGCGTCACCCGCAGACCGCCGGACGGTTCGGGGGTCAGGTGGAGTTCCCCGTGGTGGGCCTCCGCGACGGCGGCGACGATGGCCAGGCCCAGGCCGTGGCCGCGGCGGGACGGGTCGGTCTGGGCGGTGCGGCCGCGCCCGCGCAGGAACGGTTCGGTGAAGGTGACCACGGCCTCCGCCGTCAGCTGCGGGCCGGTGTTGGCGACGGTGAGGTGCACCCGCCCGGGCCGCTCGGGGTCGGCCCCGGTGGCGACGGTGACCCGCCCGCCGGCCCCGGCCGGCAGGTTGTGCCGCAGGGCGTTGTGCAGCAGGTTGACGGCCGTCTGACGCAGCAGCACCGCGTTGCCGGTGGTCGGGGCGGGGCGCAGGTCGGCGGTGAGGGTGATGCCGAGGTCCTCGGCCTCGTCGCGGACGGCGGCCAGCGCCTCGCCCGTGGCAGTGGCGAGGTCGGTGGGGGCGAGGTCGGGCGGGGCGTTGCCGAGGTCGGCGAGTTGGAGCAGGGCCTCGCTGATCTCGATGGCGCGCCGGTTGGTGTCCTGGAGGCGGGTGACGAGCAGGCGCCAGTCCTGGCCGGCCGGGTCGGCGGCGGCGACCTGGAGCAGGGTGTGGGTGATCGCCAGCGGGGTGCGCAGTTCGTGGGAGGCGTTGGCGGCGAAGCGCTGCTGGGCCTCGAAGGAGCGCTGGAGGCGCGCCAGCATCTCGTCGAAGGCGTCGGAGAGGTCGGTGAACTCGTCGCGCGGCCCGGCGAGGGCGATGCGGTGTTCCAGCGCCCCGCTCGCGGCGCGGTGGGCGGCGCGGGTGATGTCCTGCAGCGGGCGCAGCACCCGGCCGGCGATCAGCCAGCCGCCGACCAGGCCGACGGCGGTCAGCAGGGCCAGGGCGTAGCCGCTGGCGGTGAGCAGGGAGTGCAGGATCTCCTGGCGGGAGGGGGCGTCGGAGCGGTAGCGGGGGTTGGAGGAGGTGAGGGGGTAGTTGGGGACGTAGCGCATGCCGACGTAGACGACGGCGAGGGAGAGGAGCCCGGCGGTGACGGCGAAGAGGGTGTAGCTGAGGGTCAGCCGCATCCGGGCGGTGAGGCGGTGGGGCCGTTTGCGTGCGGTCACCGGGTGCCCTCACCGGGGGTGGTATCGGCGCCGGGGGCAGTACCGGGGTCGACGAAGGGGTCGGCGAGGCGGTAGCCGACCCCCGGCACGGTGTGGATCACCCACGGGTCGCCGAGGCGTTTGCGCAGGCCGGAGATGGTGATGCGGACGGCGTTGGTGAAGGGGTCGGCGTTCTCGTCCCAGGCGCGTTCCAGCAGGTCCTCGGCGCTGATGACGCCGCCGCGCGCCGTCATCAGGACCTCCAGGACGGCGAACTGCTTGCGGGACAGGCCCACGTAGCGGCCGTCCCGGTAGACCTCGCGGCGGAAGGAGTCCAGGCGCAGCCCGGCGTACTCCAGGACGGGCGGGGCGGCCTGGGCGGGGCGGCGGGCCAGCGAGCGCAGCCGTACGACGAGTTCGGCGAGGTCGAAGGGCTTGGTGAGGTAGTCGTCGGCGCCGAGTTCGAAGCCGGCGACCTTCTCGTTCAGGCGGGCGGCGGCGGTGAGCATCAGCACCCGGCAGCCCAGGGCGCGCTCGACGATGCTGCGGCAGACGTCGTCGCCGTGGGTGCCGGGGATGTCGCGGTCGAGGACGACGACGTCGTAGCTGTGGACGGCCAAGCGCTCCAGCGCCGCGTCGCCGTCGGTGACGATGTCGCAGGCGATCGCCTCCAGCCGCAGGCCGGCCTGGACCGCCTCCGCGAGGTAGATCTCGTCCTCCACCACCAGGACCCGCACGTGCCGTTCTCCCGTCGTCGCCGTTCGCACCTCATTGGACCCCATGGGGTGTATCGAAAACGTATCGACCTGCGCAGACGTCCTCGCAACACCGCGCCTCCTCCAATGGTCCGGCAACGGACGAACACACCGGGAGGCGGGAATGAACCCGACACGGACGACTCAGACGGCGGACCAGACGCGGGCCGCGGCGGCGGCGGTGGCTCAGGGCAAACAGCGGCGGCTGGCCGCGGGCGCCTCCGCGGCGGCGGTGCTGGCCCTGGCCGGGGCGTGCGCCGCCGACCCGCCGCGCACCGGGGCCGTCCTGCGCTCCCTGGCGGCCACCGTCACCGCCCAGCCCACCGCGACCGGCGGCGAGGCGGACGGGGAGATACCCGACGGCCGGACGCTGAGCCCCTTCGACACCGAGGCCCCGGCCGTGCGCAACCTGGACGGGCCACTGCTGGAGGCCCTGCGGCGGGCGGCCGGCGACGCCCGGGCCGAGGGCATCGAGATGACCGTCACCTCCGGCTGGCGCAACAAGGCCTACCAGCAGCGGCTGCTGGACAAGGCGGTGAGCAGGTACGGGAGCGTGGAGCAGGCCCGCAGGTTCGTCAACACGCCGGAGAAGTCCGCGCACGTCTCCGGCAAGGCGGTGGACGTCGGGCCGACCAACGCGGACTACTGGCTGATCCAGCACGGCGCCCGGTACGGGCTGTGCCAGGTGTACGACAACGAGATCTGGCACTTCGAGCTGCTCACCCGGCCGGGCGGGACCTGCCCGGCTCCGCTGCCGGACGCCGCAGGGTGAGGGGCGCACCGTGACCGACACCCCTGTCGAGGACTCCCGGCCGCCCCGGCGCCGGCTCGCACCCGCCTGGCGCACCGCACCCGCCCGGCGTACCGCACCCGCCCGGCCTACCGCGCCCGCCCGGCGCGCCGCGCCCCGGTGGCGGGCCGTACCGATGTGGCGGCGCGGGTGCGTGCCCGCCGTGCTCGGGCTGCTGACCGCCCTCGCCCTCGGCGGCCACCGCCTGGTGCCGGACCTCGGCCTGGGCCTGGGCGGCCTGTGGGAGAGCGCCCTGCCGTGGAGCGGCCTGGTGGCGGTGGCGGCGCTGCTGTGCGCGGCGCTGCGCCGGGCGCCGGTGGCGGCCTGTGCGGGCGGGGTGCTGGCCGTGGTGTGGGCGGTGGTGTTCGGGCCGGTGCTGCTGTCCGGCGGTCCGGCGCCGACGGGGGGCGGGGCCGGCGGGCCGGGGCTGACGGTGGTCACCCACAACGTGAACGCCGCCAACCCGGACCCGGCCGGCACCGCCCGGGCCCTGCTGGCCGCCGGGCCGGACCTGGTCGCGCTGGAGGAGGTCACCGACGCGGCCCTGCCCGCCTACCGGGACGTGCTGGAGCGGGCGCTGCCCCACCACGCCCGCACCGGCACCGTCGCGCTGTGGAGCCGCTACCCGGTGACGGAGTCCCGGCGGCTGGTCATCGACCCGGGCTGGAACCGTTCCCTGCGGGCCGAAGTCAGCGCTCCCGGTGGGCCGTTGGCCGTGTACGTCGCCCACCTCGCCTCGGTACGGGCCGGCGTCACCGGCTTCGCCACCGCCCACCGCGACCGTGACATCGCCGCCCTCGCCCGGGCGCTGGACGCCGAACCGCTGCGCCGGGTCCTGCTGTTGGGCGACCTCAACACCGCCGCGGACGACCGGGCGCTCGCCCCGCTCGCCAGCCGCCTCACCGTGGCCCGTGGCGACTCCGGGTCCGGTGTGGGCTTCGGTTTCGGCTTCAGCTGGCCGGCCGCCCTCCCCCTGGTCCGCATCGACCACGTCCTCACCCGGGGCCTGGCCGCCACCGCCACCTGGACGCTCCCCGTCACGCCCAGCGACCACCGCCCGGTGGCGGCACGGCTGTCGGCGTAGCGGCGGACCTCGCCGGCCGGCCCCGGTCGGGCGACCAGCCGCAGCCGGGCCGCCGCGAGCGCGGCGTGACGATCTTGTTCCAGGAGGCGGGGACGAGCGGCCCGGGGAAACACGGCGGGGAACGCGGCCGGGCCGGCTCCCCCGAGGGGGAACCGGCCCGGTGGCCGAAGCAGGATCAGGCCAGGAGGTCCGACTGGAGGGTGACGACCTGTCGGAACGGCGCGATCGGGACGCCGGCGGGGTTGGTCATGGTGATGACGGCGAGGAGGTCGGAGGCGGAGAGGTAGGCGACCCGGGCGGTCGGGGTGCCCTTGGTGCCGGCCGCGGTGGACTCCACGGTGGTGAGGCTGACGCCGTCGAGGGTGTCCCAGTCGTCGTGGGGGGTGCTCTTGGTGTCGGCCGCGGCCTTGGGGCGGCCCTTGCCGCGCAGGTCGGCGAAGGCGTCCCAGGACTCCTTGGAGGAGCCGAAGCGCAGCAGCCGGATCTGGGTGCGGGTGCCGTCGGAGGCGGTCCACTCCCGGACGGTGGCCGCGCGGCAGGCGTCCTCCAGCAGCAGGATCCGGGTCTTGACCGGGTCCTGCTGCTCGTCGGCGAGCGCGTCGCAGGGCACCCACGGGCCGACCTCGGAGCCGGCAGCGGGCGTGGCGGAGGGCGCGGCGGCGGAGGCCGAGGGGGTCGGCGCCGGGGAGGCGGTGGGCGAACCCGAGGCGGTGGGCGCCGGGGTGGGGGCCGGGAAGACGGGCGGGGTCAGGGAGCCGCCCGCCTCCTTGGGGGCGGGCAGCAGCAGGTGGCGCAGGTCCGCGTGGTGCAGGGACGCGCCCCGGCCGTCCGGGGCGTTCTTCCCGGCGGGCAGGGGCGGCAGGGTCAGCGGCGCGAAGGTGTAGCGGCCGTCGCTCGCGGTGGCCAGGCCCGGCAGGTCGGTGCGATCGGGCGCGGTGACGGCCAGGGCGGTGCCGGTGCCGGCGAGGGCGAACACCAGGGCTGCGCAGCTCCAGCGCACCGCGGCCTTGCGGCGGCGGGTGCGGCGGGCCGCCTGCTCCGCGAGGACGGCGGGGTCCACGGGGGCTTCGGGGGCTTCGGGGGCTTCGGGGGCGGCGACGGGCTCGGCGAGCGCCGGCAGGACCGGATCCGCCTCGGGAGCGCTCCCGGGCGCGGGCACGCTCTCGGGCGCGGGCGGCGGGGTGGCGTGGTCGGTCATACGGACGCTCCCGGGCGGGCGAGGCGGTCGAGCTGGAGGGTGAAGAGGGCGACGATCTTGTCCTTGGGCAGCGGCGCCACGCCCTCGGCGCTCATGATCACCAGGAGGTCGCCCTCGGCGGCCGAGCACTCCAGGTAGTCGATCGGGGCGGACGGCGGCGCGGGCATCAGGTAGCAGTGCGCCTCGGGGTGGCCGGGGATGGCCGGGCCGATCCGGAACAGGCCGGTGTCGCCGGTGAAGACCGCGGTGTACTCGTTGATCCGCTGCACTTCCTGCTGGTTGAACTGGCGCAGCCGCAGGCCCACCACCAGGTCGTCCCCGGCGGCCCGGTAGGTGCGCACACCGGTGGCCTTGACGTGCATGCTCTCCCAGTAGGAGCGCATCTTGTCGCGCTTCTCCTTGGGGAGTTGCTGGAGGTCGGACTCCAGCTCGGCGGACAGCTGCTCGCCGTTCAGCTCGGCGTCGTTGCCGTAGCCGCCGTCGTCCGGGCCGAGTTCGTAGCCGGCCGGGACGGGCAGCAGCAGGTCCCGCAGCGAGCCGAAGTGGCTGCCGTTGGACTTGGCGCCGTACGGCGTGGCGGTCGCGGTGGGGGCGGGAGCGGTGGACGGGGCGGCGGTGGCCTGCGCGGGGTCGTCGTACTGGGTCTTGATGATGCCGATGCCGATGGCCACGCCGACCAGCGCGGCCGCGGCGGTCGCGGCACCCGCGCGCAGCAGCCGGCGGGACGCGGGGCCCGGCCCGGCGGGCCCGGCGGGGTCGGCGAGCGAAGCGGGGGCGACCGGCATCGCGGGGTCGACCGGCGTCGCGGGGTCGACCGGCGTCGCGGGGTCGACGGTCACGGCGCCGGGCGCCGGCTCGGGCGGGCCCGGGGCGGGTGCGGCGGTCACGGTGTCGTCGTTCATCGGGGACCTCCGTGGATACCCCCGGCTTTGGCCTGGGGAGGAAACGGACTGCCTACGAGGCAGGTCAGGGAACGGCGTTTCGCCGCTGGAACGGACCGCCGTACAGGTGGCCACAGGTGATTGTCAGTGCCTGCTGGCAGGCTGGTCCCGTGTATCTCAGGTACTCCTATCGCATCTATCCGACGGAGGGTCAACGCCGGGCTTTGGCACGCACGTTCGGGTGCGTGCGGATGGTCTACAACGATGCGCTCGCCCTGCGGAAGCAGGCGTGGAAGACGGACCGGTCGAACATCCCGTCTGGCGCTTTGGCCAAAGCTGTGATCACGGAGGCGAAGAAGACCGTTGCCAGGTCGTGGCTTGGGTCGGTTTCGGTGGACGCCTTGCAGTCGTCCCTTCGCGACCTGGACAGCGCCTACCGGAACTACTTCGATTCGAAGTCCGGCAAGCGTGTCGCTCGCCCGGTGGGCCCGCCTGTGTTCAAGTCCCGCAAGGACAACCGGCAGTCGCTGCGGTTCTCCCGGAACGGGTTCCGCCTGCGGTCCAACGGCAAGCTGAATCTTGCCAAGATCGGTGACGTCCGGGTCAAGTGGTCCCGGCTCCTGCCCTCCGACCCCTCGTCCGTGACGGTGATTCTCGATCCCTCCGGCCGCTACCACGCCGGCTTCGTCGTGGACGTCGAACACCGGCATCTTCCCGAGTTGGACACCGAGATCGGAGTCGACCTGGGTTTGACCACCTATGCCGTTCTCTCGGACGGCACAGTGATCGACAACCCGCGCTTTCTGCGAAAAGCGGAGCGCCGGTTGAAGGCCGCCCAGCGGGCTCTGTCCCGCAAGGCCAAGGGATCGAAGAACCGGGCGAAAGCCCGGCGCAAGGTCGCCAAAGCGCACGCCGAAGTGGCCGACACCCGCATGGACTGGCTGCACAAACAGACGACCAGGATCATCCGCGAAACCCAAGCGGTGTACCTGGAAGATCTGAACGTGCACGGTCTCGCCCGCACCCGCCTGGCCAAGTCCGTCCACGACGCCGGATGGTCCACCTTCCGGCGTCTCCTTGAGGAAAAGGCCATGCGGTACGGACGACACATCGGTGTGATCGGCCGGTACCAACCCACGTCGCAGGTGTGCTCCACGTGCGGGACCTTGGACGGGCCCAAGCCGCTGGGCGTCCGCATGTGGACGTGTGGCGCGTGCGGCACCTCTCACGATCGCGACCTCAATGCTGCTCGAAACATCCTGGCCGCCGGGCGGGCGGACAGGCTGAACGCCTGCGGAGGGCCGGTGAGCCCCGGCGTGGCAATCCCACGCCCGGCACGGCCCGTGGAAACAGGAACCCACCGGAGCGTCGGCGGCACCGGGCGCAAGCCCCGTGCCGCGGGCGCAGCCGGAATCCCCGTGCTTCAGCACGAGGAGGACGTCAAACCAGCCGCTCCCACTGCCGCTTGGCGATGTCCTTGAGGATGTCGGGGTTCACCGGCTGGGCGCCGAAGACCTCGACCTTCATCTGCAGCGGGCCGCGCTTGGCGTAGGCCTCGCCGAGGTAGTACGAGTCGTTGCTGTCCGCCCACGGGTAGCGGATGCCGTCCACCTTGTAGCCGCCGCTGGCGCCGTCCGCGAAGGCCGGCCAGGTGAGGGACTTGGCCATGTCGGCGTGGTCGGCGGTGTACTGGATCAGCGTGACGCGGTAGCGGACGTCGTCCTTCTTCCAGGCCACCTCGGCCGCGCGCCGGAAGCCGCTGGAGGCGAGCTCCTTGAACACCTTGGCCTCGGTGCCGCTCTCCTCGGCGAGTTCGCCGATCGAGATCCAGGCCGGCTTGTCCGGGAAGTCACCCCAGGGGGTGCTGCCCTCGGGGGCGCTGATCAGCAGCTTGGTCAGGTCGCCGTCGATGGCGAGCGGCTTGGGCTGCTCGGCGGCGAGGGCGGCCGGGTCGACGGTGTCGGCCGGGTAGGACGGGCGGGCGACCTGGAGCGGCGGCAGCGGCGTGGGCGGGCGCTGGGCCTGCACGGCGTAGCCGACGCCGCCGCCGACCAGGGTGCCCAGCACCAGGGCGCAGGCGCTCAGCAGCACGGGCCGGGGGCGGCGCGGGGCGCGCGGGGCGGGGCCGGCCTCGGCCGTCAACTGCCCGTCGGGGAGGGAGGGTTCGCTGTTGTCCACGGCGAGGGGCGGTGCGACGGGCGGGGCCGCGGGCGGCGGCGGAACGGCGGGCGACGGCTCCGCGGGTTCGGTGGTCACGAAAGTGGCTCCAGAGGAAGGAAGGGAAAGGGCGGGCGGACGGGAGCCGGGCTCAGCCGCCGGTGGTGAGCCACTCGCGCTGGCGCTTCATCAGCTCGTTCAGCAGTGCCTTGTCGGGTGTCCCCTTCACGTCGACGTCGATCGTGTACTGGACGTCGCCCTGGCTGGAGATGCCGCTCATCGAGCCGGTGTACGACTCGTGCTTGGGGGTCTGCAGGTAGCCGTGGCCGCCCGGGTCGCCGTCGATGTCGAACGGCTCCAGCGACTTGATCTTGTAGCCCTTGACGAAGTCGCGCGCCATCGCGGTGGAGCCGAACTGCAGGATGGTCACGGTGACTTCGGCCTTGCCGTCGGCGGTCCGGTACATCCGGGTGGCGCCGCCCTTGTAGCCGTACGAGCCGAGGATGTCCATGATGCCGTCCTGCTTGCCGAAGAGCGCGGAGACGTCGTCGTTGGTCAGGGCCATCCCGTCCGCGGGGCCGTAGGACTCGCCGCCGGCCGGGATGGGGAGCAGGAAATAGCGCAGGTCGCCCTCGTGCTGGCCGTTCTTGACCGTGCCCTTGACGGTGCTGGCCGGGGCGGGTTCGGCCGGGACGGCGGTGGGCACCGGGACGGGCTCGGCCGAGGGCGTCGCACTCGCGCTGGCACTGGCACTCGCACTCGCCGCCTTCGGCGGGGCGGAGGCGGCCACGGCCGGACGGGCGTCGGGCTTGCCGACGGCGACCGTCACGGCGGCGCTGGCCGCGGTGACGGCGAGCAGGCCGGCGGTGGCCAGCGCGACGCCCACGGCGCGCGGCAGCCGGCGCGGGGCGGGCTGCGGTACGGGCACCTGCTCCGGCGCGGGCGCGACGGCGTCGGCAGCGGCGTCGGTGGCGTCGGTGACGTCAGCAGCAGCGCCGTCGGCGGCGACACCCGCAACAGCGGCCTCGGCAGCGGTGTCGGCGACAGCCGGTTCGGCCGGTGCCGGTGGCCCGGCGGCGGCGCCCTCGTTCTCGGGCTCGGGCAAAGGGATCCCCCCAGGAAGAATGCGGAATCGCACGCGCGGGCCCCACTCCCCCATCGGGGTTCTCCGGGGCTTCCGTCACACGTGTCGGCAGGAATTATGAGAGGCCGCCGACACCACTGCCAACAAAATCAACCACCACACTTTCCCCCAATGTTCGACGAATCGGACACACCGTGATCGAACCGCAATGGGCCGCTGTCCTGCGGTGATGACACAGAGTCGACACATCGATTCGAACACCGGCTCCCCCGCCCCGGCCCGTGACGATGCCGCGCTCCCGTCACCGCTCGGCACGAGGACCCGCTCGCCGGGCCGCCACGGCGTCGGAAACGGGCAGGGGAACCGGGAAGGGGAACCGGGGAGGAAGGGGGACGAGCCGTGGCGGGCAAGGAACGCGACCGCCGGTGGGCGCGGACGGCCGCGGCGGCGCTCGCGGTGCCGGCCGCCGCCGGGGTGCCGGCGGTGTGGGCGTGGTCGCAGGACGAACCGGTGGACGGGCGGCCGGCGTGGCTGTGCGCCGCCGCACTGGCGGTGGGCGTGGCTGCGTCGGTCCCGCTGCGCCGCAGGGCCGGCCGCGGCGCGTACACGGCGATCTGCCTGTGGGCGGTGCTGCTGCTGACCGCCGCCTGGGGTGCGGCGTTCGCGGCGGCCCAGGCCGTCCACACCGTCCGGGTGCGGGCGCACGAGCCGCGCAGCGTGCCGGCGGTGGTGACGCACTGCCGGGTGACGGGCCGACTGCCGGTGGAGGGCGGCGGCCTGGGCGCCAGGACGTACGGCTGCACCTACCGTTGGAGCGTGGACGGACGGCAGTTCGACGAGGAGCGCCCGGTCGACGAGCCGTACCCGGACGGCCAGGAGACCCGGGTCCGGCTGGAGGACGGCGGGCGGATGGTCACCGGCCGGCCGAGCCCGCTGGGGGGCCCGTTCTGGAGCGCGTCGGCCCTGCTCGCGCTGGCCGCCGCGCCGTACTTCGCCGTCCGCCTGGCCGGGCGGGCCCGGGAGGCGGGCCTGTGAGGGCGGCGACGCCCGGGGCCGGGCCGCGGTTCGCCGTCGTCCCCGGGTACGCGCTGTACCGGGGGCCGCTGGCGGACAGCGCCTTCCACCGGCACGCCGCCTTCCAGGTCGCCGTCGCGGGCGGGCAGGCGGGCGGGGCCGCCGGCGAGCGCGCCGCACGGGTGGCGATCGACGACGCGGCGGGGCAGCGCCACCGCGGTCCCGCGATCGTGGTGCCGCCGATGGTGCGCCACCGGATGCGCCCGGTCCGGGAGGTGCTGGTCTTCTTCGTCGACCCGCACTGCGCCTTCGCCGACCGGCTGCGCCAGGACTGCGGCGAGGGCGTCACCGTGGCCCCGCAGTGGCACGGCCTGACCGAGCGGGAGGTCCGGCCCGGTGGCGGGCTGCCCGCCACCGGGCTGGACCCGAGGCTGCGGACGGCGATGGCGGCGCTGGCCGACGACCAGGTGCCGCTGGAGGGTCTCGCCGCGCGGGTGGGGCTGTCCCCGCAGCGCCTGCGGGCCCTGGCGCAGCGGCAGTTGGGGGTGCCGCTGGCACGCTGGCGCAGCTGGCAGCGGCTGTCCCGGGCGGCGCTGGCCCTCCGCGACGGGTGCTCGCCGGCGCAGGCGGCGGCTGCGGGCGGGTTCGCCGACCAGGCCCATTTCACCCGCTGGATGCGGGAGTTGACCGGGTTGACACCCGCGCAGGTGCTGCCCGCCCTGCGCGGGGTGGACGTCGGGTGCGCGGGCGTTCAGCCGCCGGCCCGCCGCGCGGTGTAGAAGGACAGCGACCCGGTCACCGTCGCGACGGTCTCCACCTCGCGCACGTTCTCGAAGCCCGCCTCGGCGATCAGCCGGGGCAGGATGCCGTCGGCGTTGGGCTGGGTGTCCTGCTTCCCGTCGACGAGTTGGACGATCCGGAAGGCCAGGCGCATCGCCGGCGTGCGTTGCTTGCCGTAGTCGGCGATCACCAACTTGCCGCCGGGGCGCAGGGTTCGGTGCATGGCGGTGAGGATCGCCTGCTTCATGGGGAGCGGGCACTGGTGCAGGACGAGGCTGGAGACGACGGTGTCGGCCGTCCCGGGGCCGACCAGGCCGTCCACCGCGTCGCCCATGCCGTTGCGGAAGTCGGCGGTGCCGCCCGCCGCGGCGGCCTTGCGGCGGGCCAGGCGCAGCACGGCGGGGTCGGGGTCGACGCCGATGACGGTGGCCTGGGGTTCGGCCCGGTTCAGCAGGAGCGCGAGGGAGCCGGTGCCGCAGCCGACGTCGACGATCAGGTCGCCGGGCCGGGGGGCGGCGTGCATGGCGAGCAGGCTGCGCCAGAGGCGTTCGCGGGTGAGCGAGACGATCGGGTCGTAGAGCCCGAGGGCGAGGCGCCCGGCGGCGGGGGTGAAGGTGTCGGTCGTGGTCATCCGGCCAGTGTGGGCGGCCGCTTGGGGCGGAGTCTTGAACGATTCGCTCGCGCTCTGGGGCGGCCCCGCGTGCTCCGCGGGGCAAGCCCGAGGGAGCACTTCAGGATTGGGCCGGGGGGCGCACCGTTTCCGGAGGGCCAGGAACTGGCACCGTCGGAGCTCGGAGCAGCAGTACCAGTCCCAGCGCCAGGTCGACGACGACGCCCAGTGCCTGCAGCCAATCGGGCGTCTTCCCGGGCGAGTAGATCTGCAGGTAGTCGGACAGCCCGTGCACCAGGACCAGCGGCCAGATGCTCCCGATGTACAGGCGCGCGCCGCACAGGCAGAAGCCGAACGCACCGGCCTCCACCACCTGCCACAGCGTGTTGCCCAGGGGGGCGTCGAAGAACAGCCAGTTGTCGAGGTGCCCGACCCCGAACAGCACCGCCGTCAGCCCCGCCGCACGCACCGGGCCGAGTGGCCGCGCGACCTCCAGCACCAGTGCCCGGCTGCCCAGTTCCTCGCTGACCCCGATGCTGAGCATCAGCGCCACCCCGCCCACCAGGGTCGCCGTACTGCCCTCGATCCCGGGCAGCGCCGCCAGGCCCGCCAGCGCCGCCACCGGCAGCAGAGCCGGCCAACGCGCCATGACGCCAAGGCTCGTCACCCCGCTGGCTGCCGACATACCCCAGGCTCGGAGCAGCACCAGCACCACCACCGCACCCGCCAGGTTGACCACGGTCGGCCCCAACTGCGGGAACCATCCGGGCTCCATCGGCGGCAGCGACTTCGCCACCACCACGATCGTCGCCTGCCAGAGGACCGCAACCCCGACCGCCCCCAGCACCGGGTTCCGGCGCACCCGGCTCCCCCATCGCGTCAGCACGCCTCGATGGTAGGCGGGAAGAAGCCAAGTCAGCGTCAGTTCAGCCGAGTTGGAAGCACCCAGCCGCCATACTCCCCCAGACGGAAGGACCCTGGACGAACAAGTCCGAGCCCAGCACACCGAGCAGAGGCCGGGCGGCCCCGCGCGCCCCGCGGGCCCGCCCGGCAAGAGGTCGGTGTCGTGCCGATCAGGCGGTGTGGAACAGCCGGGCCGCGTCGTGGATCTCCGCGACGGCCCGGACGTAGTCCTCCAGTTCGCCGCCCCACGGGTCGGTGATGCCGGTGCCGAGGACGCGCACGGGCCGGTCGGGCCCGGCGAGGGCCCGGACGGTGTCGGCGGTCTCGTCGTCCACGGCGAGCAGGTCGTCCGCCCAGTCGAGCTGCTGCCGGTCGAGGAGGACGCCGCGGTGCGCGGTCAGGTCGTAGCCGAACCCGGCGGCGGCCTGGATCATCAGCGGATGGGCGGGCTTGCCGACATGCCAGTCCCTGGTGCCGGCCGAGCGCACGTCGAGGGTGCCACCGGCCTGCTGGGCGAGGATCAGCGCGGCGATCGGGGACCGGCAGTGGTTGCCCTTGCAGATCACCAGGACGTTGCGGCGGCGCGGAGAACTCACCGGGGGTCCACCCGTTCGATCTCGAAGGTGAGCACGCCCAGCGCCTCCTTGTGGGGCGGGAAGATGGCGTGGATCGCCTCGAGCTGTTCGGCCTCGGTGGCGTGGGGGTTGACGGCTTCCACCCGCTCGGTGCCGAACATCTCCCTGAAGGTGCGGTACTTCCCGATCCGTGTGACCCTGGTCAGGCAACTGGACTCGCGGCAGGTGAAGTTGATCAGGTCTCCGACCCTGATCCGCTTCATGGACTCGTAGGCGACGCGGACCTCGACGGTCTTCTCGCCCTTGGCGATCAGGTCGAAGTACTGCCGGTAGATCGGCATGGTGCGGGGGCGCTTGGCCTGGGAGTCGTGCGTGGCGGGCCGGCGGGTGCTCATCAGGTCTTCCAATGCGGTTGTGGTGTAGGACCGGAAGAAGTGCCTGGGGTCGCTCAGCACGAGTTCGCCAAGGCCCGTCAGCGCTTCGACGTAGTCCTCTCGGGTGCCGGGCCAGGCCGAGGGGTCGAGCAGCCACGCGGGGGTGGTGTCGTCCCGGGCGGGTCCGGCGTCGGCGGCTTCGCGCAGCAGGCTCTTCGAGAGCTTTCCGCCGTCGCTGCCGAGGATCTGGGGGGTGAAGATCCGGACGGGCAGGGGTCCGGCCGGCGGGCCGAGGGCGGCGTGCGCGCCGTCGACGAGCTGGCACCCGAAGGCCCAGTCGCCGCCCTTGACCATGACGTGCAGGGTGCGGTCGCCGGGCCGGTAGGAGCGTTCCTTGACGACGTTGCGGTAGAGCGTGGCGAGGTCGAGGTAGCCGCCGCCCATCGGGGTGATGTCGGCTTCGTGGCGGCCGTGTTCGAAGCAGTGCGCCTCGAACAGGCCGCCGACGTCGTCCAGTTCCAGCAGCCGCGTCCGGTCCGCGTACTTCTCCGCCCATCCGCAGTCGGGGCAGGGCAGCCGGATGTGCGCGGTGCCGCTGTTCGGCGAGAGCCAGGCGCCAATCTCGTCGAGGAGTTCCAGCGTCCGCAGGAACTCGGCCCGGAAGGCCGGGGTGTCCTGCTGGCGGGTGTAGGTGGTGACCGTGTACGGCACGTTCGTCCGGGCGCTGCAGGCGTCGAACAGCGGCAGGTAGTGCCGGGCGATGAGCGACGAGATCTCGTCGGCGCCCAGGTGGTGGTCGTAGGCCCGCTGGTAGCGGCGCCCGTCGACGTTGGTCGTCTCCGCCGGGGAGTTGTCGAGCGCGCAGAACTCCACGCCGGTGTCGAGGCCGAACTCGTCGCGGGCGCGCTCCGCGAGGAGGAAGGCGAGGCTCTGGACGAGGTGGGTTCCGAGGTGCGGGTGCCCGTTGATCTGGGTGCCCACGGAGAAGCTGACGTTCTCGATGTCGGAGTCAGAGATGCGCGGCCGCAGGACGTCCACGGCGTCCTCGACGGCGTTGGCGAGCACCGTGTTCGGGGACCGGAACGCGGAGGTGGTCATGGTGCGCCTCCCTCGGGTCGTGATGGTACGGCGGGTGAGGTGGTGCGAGAGCACCGGCCGGCGGCGGGGTGCGTGATAGACCGTAGGGACCCCGGTGCGGTGCTCTCAACGAACTTGCGCCTTCTTGCGGTTCGTCACTCCAAAGAGTCAACGGCATCGAGGATCAGCGCCCTGGCCTGCGCCCCGTACACGGCCATGCCCGACAGGCCCACGAAGGCCCGGATGTAGTCGGTGATCTCTCTGGGCTGGAGCACGTTGACCTTCGCCGTCAGGGTCTCCACCGCCACCCGCTGATCGTCGAAGAGGTAGAAGGCCTCAAGCGGCCAGATGACTCGCGGGCCGCCGGCCGGGATGATCCCGATGGAGACGGAGGGCAGCGACATCAACGTGAGCAGGTGGCGGAGCTGAGCGGCCATGTCCTCCGCACTGCCGATCCTGGTTCGCAACACCCACTCTTCGATCAGGACCGCGAACCGGTGCGTCCCCGTGCACATGAGCCGTGCCCGAGCCAAGCGCGCCGGTACGGCCGCTGCGACGTCGTTCGGGGTGCCCTGGAAGTCCGTGATGGACTGCATGAGCGCCGTGGCGTACTCGGCGGTCTGGAAGAAGCCGGGGAGCACGTTGGAGACGTAGATCCGGAAGAGCCTCGTGCGCTCGTAGTCGCTGATGACCTTCTCTTGCGCGAGCCTCATGCCGGAGCTGTTCCGGCGCCTCCACTCCTGGTACATCGAATCGGCGGCGCGGGATGCCGCGATCAGGTCGGGGATCCGGTCGCCGGCGCCGCAGGCCGTGCACCAGACCCTTATGTCGTCTTCCGACGGGGCGGCCTTGCCGGACTGGATGCGAGAGGTCTTGGCCGGATGCCAACCGCACAGGGCGGACAGCTCGCTCCCCTTGAGTCCGGCGTCCTTGCGGATCTCGACCAGTTGGTCGGCGATGGCCTTCCGTGCGGCGACGACGCTGGACGAAGACGACGATGGCATGTGCTGTCCACCCGGGCGGTTCGGAGCTGGCTCAGACCTCGAAGTCCTCGTGGGGTACTGCTCGTTCCCACACGGCCTCGAAAGCCTTCGCGCACAGATCCACGGTGGCCGGTTCCTCGGTCATCACGTTCCGGGGAGTAGCCCACTCACCGTCGCCCGTGAACAGGTTGAACCGCACGATCCGGCTGTCGAACAACCAGAAGTCGGCTCCTGGCAACGCGAGGTCCAGCGCCCGGCTCCGGGGCAGCCATCGGATCTGCTCACCGGCCGCGATGTTGGTGAACGTGTGGGAGTGCTCGTAGCGGATGTACTCGGTGACAGGCTCCGACACGATCCGGGCACGCCGGATCGTCACCCCACGGGCGATGGTCTCCACCACGAAGTCATGGAACGGATGCCACCACTCGGCCCGGTTCTCCAGGGAGTACCGGTGTCCGGCCTTCCATGCGGCGAACTGGTCGGCCTCGTCGCCGACGCTGTACTGATCACGCATCTCCAGATGCACGGCCGACTTCTTCGTCTCCCGGAGCAGGGTCCTGAAGTCCGGCACGTTCGATGGCATCGCAAGCCTTCCTGATGATGGGGATCATTCGCTCGGGGATACTGATCACGGACTCGTGGTCGGGTACGCCGACCTTGTGCCCGGCAACCCACTCGGTCTCGTTGACTTCCGCGAACTCGGCCCCGGTGACGGTGTCGCTCTGGATCACGAGCCGACGCTGAGCCACGTCCGCCCAGACGGTGGGCGAGCCTTCCTCGTTGGTCTCAGGGTCGATTCCGAAGAACTCTAGGCCCATGGCTACCTCTCCTGTCGCATAAGCTTGCGAATCCTTGCGCCCGGAGTTGACGTGCCTGCCAGCATCCCGCGCTCGAGGCCGCCTTGTCAGGCGTTTCATCTCCTGATGAAACCCGGGCTGCTCGACCCAACAACTCGCCGCGCTCGTCGGCATCGCCAAGGCCAGCGCCAGCGAGCACGCCACGACACTGCGCAACGCGGGCCTGATCGACACCCACCGGGACCGCCAGTCGACCGCCCATGTCGCCACCCCCACCGGCATCGCGCTGCTCAACGCGCCCTCCGCACGCCCCTGACCGGCCGCCTGCCGCAACAGCGCCCGTCGGAACTCCCGGGCGCACCGGCACCGACGTGCTGCCCCGCGGCCGTCCGGCGGCACCTCCTGGTCCAGGTAGCGGGCGGGCGGCAGCACTCCCGGGCGCGGTCGCGCCCGCCGCCGCTGACAGCGGTGCCGACGACTGCCGCTACGGTTCCTCCGTGACTTCACCCACCTGGACCGATGACGAGATCGTCGCGAGGATCCGCGACTTCGCCGAGGCCCGCCGCCTCCCCCGCCCCGCACCGGCACAGGCCGCGGACGAGTTCGAGGCCCTCACCGGGTTTCCGATGCAGCCGCTGCTGCGGAGGATCTACTGCGAGGCGGCCAACGGGGGCTTCGGCCCCTACGGCGGCGCCCTGCGCCGTCGCGGCAGCGTGCCGTGCGGCGTGGTGTCGCTGACCGACACCAAGCAGCGGTTCAGCAACGAGACGTCCCTGATGACCCTCTACCGGCAGTGGATCTCCCAACCGTCCGGGGAGGACGAGTTCCATCCGCGCAACGTGCTTCCGCTGGCGACCCTCGGCGGCGTCATCTGGTGGTGCATCGACCTCAGCACCCGAGAAGGCCGCATGTGGGGCGGGGACGAGAACGCCTGCGACCGCCACTGGCTGGCACCGCAGGACCTCACCCTCGCGCAGTGGCTCACCGACTGGCTCCGCGGCGACGACACCGCCCCGGAGATTCCGGCCGTTCCCGGCTGCCCCACCTGCTGATGCCCGCTGCCTGCGGCCCCTCCCGCCCGTACGCCCGTGACCTGTGCTTTCCCGCTGAGCTGCGGGCGGCCGGGCATCTGGCTAGCCTGGTCATCGGGTGGGTACGAGGCATCGTCGTGCCCGCTGGGCCTGCGGAGGCCCGACAGCCGGGCGGTGAGCGATCCGCCCCCCTCGGGCACGTGTGGCAACCGCCCCGTGATCCGCCAGGGCTTCCGACGCCATCCGCGGACGAGCCCGCCGACCTCTCGGACACCCCACAAGGGACAACCCACATGAGAGCGATCACCCTGTCTCCCGCCAAGCGCGTCGCGACCGCGGCCGTCACCGCCGTGCTGCTGGCCGGCACCCCCGGCCTGGCCGCGGCAGCCACCACCCCGCCGACCGCCCGGCCGTCCCAACAGGCCACGACCTGGTACCAGTTCAGGATCTACCCGAACAACACCCCGGCCAGGCACCTGGACGTCGACAGCGGCGGCAGGGCCGTCGTGGCCGTTCCCAACCCCGAGAGCGAACGCCAGCAGTGGAGCCTGAGCACCATCGGCGGGCTGCCGCTCGTCAAGAACCGGGCGACGGGCACGTGCCTGACCGCGCCGAGTAACACGCAGGACCCCGTCACCCTCCAGGCCTGCGACAGGAACAACCCGCACCAGCGGTGGGACGTGCACCACGTGACGTCCGGACAGGTCGAGATCTCGCCCCGGGACCACCCCGCTCTCGCTCTCACCGGGAGCGCGCAAGCCGGCAGCAAGGCCGTCCTGCGGCTCTACGTGGCGGAGCACAACCAGCAGTGGTTCATCCGCTCCGTGAAGTAGCGGTCCCCCGCCCCCGGTGAACCCCTTCGACGCCCACGGCGCGCCCGTGACCTGCGCTTTCCCGCTGATCTGCGGGCCGCCGGACATCTGGCCGGCCTGGTCGGGCGGGCACGAGGCACCGCCGGGCCCCCGGGCCCCGCAGGCCCGGCAGCCTGGGCGGTAGCGATCCGGCACCCTCGGGCGACCCCCCGGCCCGGCCCCGCGACCCCCAGGGCCTCCGACGCCATCCGCCGAGGATCCCGTACACCTCTCGGACACCCCACAAGGGACAACCCACATGGGAGTGACAACCATGTCTCCTGCCAAGCGCATCGCGACCGCGGCCATCGCCACGGCCCTGCTGGCCGGCACCCCCGGCCTGGCCGCGGCAGCCACCCCGCCGGCCGCCCCGCCGACCCTGCAGACCGGGGCCTGGTTCCGGCTCGAAGTCCTGCCACCGACCCAGCCCAGCGTCGTGAAGACGATGGAGGTCAACAGCAGCGGCACGGTCGTCATGGCCGACCGCGAGCCGAACAACAACCGCCAGTTCTGGAGCATGAGCGGCCCCACCGGCAAGCAGCTCATCGAGAACAGGGCGACGGGCACGTGTCTGACCGCGCCGACCAGCGGCGCCGGGAGCCCCGTCACCCTCCAGACCTGCGACAAGAACAACGTGAACCAGCAGTGGAACGTGCGCTACTGGTCGGAGGGCAGGTTCACGGTCTCGCTCACGGCCCGCCCCGCCCTCTACCTCACCGGGGGCGCGACCATCGGCACCGAGGTCACCGTCAGGATCTACACCTCGACCTTCGCCCAGCACTGGGCCGCGGTGCCCCCGGGGCGCTGATCCCTGGACGAGCGCCGACCCCGTAGCACGTCGGCCCAGCCCGCGGCCCTGCCCGACCCCCGGTCGGGCAGGGCCGCGTGCGTGAACGCCCCCGAAGTGACCCGACCGCTCGAGTAGCCCGTCGACGCAGCCTGTCGGCCCGGGGGAGTTCAGCCGCTCCCCCGGGCCGACGGGTCTTCCGGGCACGCGGTCGCGAGGGTGACCATGCGGTGCATGACCTCGGCGGGGACGCCGGGGTTGCGGGCGGCGGCTTCGGCGCTGCACGGGTCGAGCAGACGCGTCGCCAGCTCGGCCGCCGGCAGCACCGGGTTGGCCAGCGCGTGCCGCCGCACGCCCAGGTCGGGGTCGGCGGCCAGCCGGACCAGGGCCTCGGGGGCGATCCGCGGGTCGCCGGCGGCGCCGCGGCGCACGCCCGGGTCGGCGTCCCGGGCGAGCCGGTCGACGTGAGCGGCGGTGGAGGCCGGGTCGTCGAGCGCGAGCACCCGCAGGCGCGGGTTCGGGTCCGCCGCGAGGCGCAGCAGGCCGGCGCGGGGGAAGTTGGGGTGGTTGCGGGGGCGGCCGGGGAAGGAGAGGCTTCCGTCCCACCAGGCCGCCACCTCCAGCAGCATCGCGGGCGGGGCGTCGTCGCAGGACTCGGCCAGGAAGAGCCGCACCACGCGGTCCTCGTCGCGGGCGAGCAGGGCCGCCACGTCGGCGGGCAGGTGCGGTGCCCTGGCGACGCTGCGGCGGATCAGGAGTTTCGGGGAGGCGGCGAGGCGGCGCATGGCCGCGGCGTCCTGGTGCAGGGCGCCGACCCACCACAGGGCCGAGGAGAACCCGTCGGGCTCGATGTCGGGGACCTCGGCGGCCATCGCCTCGATCTCCTCGGGGGTGGCGGGCGGCACGGCGTCGGGGTGCGGGGCGCGGGCGATGCCGCGGCCGCCGCCCGGGCGCTTGCGGGCGTTCAGGTGCTGCTCGGCGAGCTCCGCGAACAGCCCGCACCGGAGCGCCCCGGGCTTGGCGGCGATGAGGCGCTCCCACTGGGCCGGTGACAGGTGGCCGGCCTCGGCGGCGGTGACGCGGACCTGCCGGTCCGGGTGGACGACGGCGGCGTCCAGGACGGCTTCGGGCAGGTCCTCGCGGTACAGGAACCAGGGCCGGCCGGCGTCCAGGAGCCGTAGGAGCAGGTCGGTGGGCGCGGCGCGGTTGAAGCCGAGTCCGGTCAGCCAGGCGGTGCCTGTCTCCTCGTCGACTTCGCCGACCGAGGTCAGCGCGGCCCAGCCGGGGGCGGGTGCGAAGGCGCGTGCGGCGGGGTGTGTCCGTGTCACCGGCCGACGCCCCTGCCCGGACTGTGCGCGGACCGTGCGTCCCGTTCGGCTCCGCCGTCCAGGCGGGCCAGCGCCTCCCGCACCGCCAGGCGTCCGGCGGTGCGGAAGGAGTGCTCGCGCGAGTCCACCAGGTGGACGACGGTGTGGTGCACCACCAGCGCCAACGCCAGGGGGACGCCGGGCAGTTGCTCGGCCAGCTCGGCGCTCACGCCCTCGGCGAGGGCGGCGTGGAAGCGCTCCAGGTCCTCGGGGTCCGGGCCGCCGTCGACGGTGGCGTCCGGGGCGGACTCCAGGTGCAGGCCCTCCTCCCAGGGCTCGAAGTCCACGGTGACGATCGCGACGTCGCCCGGGCAGCCCGCCTGGCGGACGTAGCGGGCCCGTACGCCGCGGACCGGGCGGGGCGGGAAGAAGGGCCGGGCGGGTGCCACCGGGGTCAGGAGTGCTCGATCTCGACCGAGGTGATCACCACGTCCTCGAGCGGGCGCTCGTCCGCGGTGGGGGTGGTGGCGATCGCGTCGACGACGGCCTTGGAGGCGGCGTCGGCGACCTGGCCGAAGATGGTGTGGCGGCGGTTGAGGTGGGTGGGGGTACCGACCGTGATGAAGAACTGGGAGCCGTTGGTGCCCGGGCCGGCGTTGGCCATCGCGAGCAGGTAGGGCTTGGTGAAGAACAGCTCCGGGTGGAACTCGTCGGCGAAGGAGTAGCCGGGGCCGCCGGTGCCGGTGCCGGTCGGGTCGCCGCCCTGGATCATGAAGCCCGCGATCACCCGGTGGAAGAGCGTGCCGTCGTAGTACGGGCCCTGGCCCGGCTCGCCGGTGCGCGGGTCGGTGTACTCCCGGGTGCCCTCGGCGAGTTCGGTGAAGTTGCGGACCGTCTTCGGCGCGTGGAACGGGAACAGCTCCAGGCGGATCGGGCCCGCCGTGGTGTGCAGGGTGGCGAACCGGGCAGTGGCCACGGGTGACTCCTCGGGTGCGGCTGGTACGGGCGGTGCGGGGCAGTACGGGTGTTGCGGCGGACGGCCGATGCGATGGCCTGGGCCGTTCGGCTACCGCATCCTGGCACAGCGTGCGCCCGCGCGTCCGAACCGGGTGGGACGATCCGCCCGTCAAACGTACGGAGGGCTTCGCGGGAGAGAGCAGGTGGTCGTGGTGGTCGGCGCGGTTCTGGTGGGGGTGCTGGTCCTGGTCGTCGCGGGGTGCGGCTGCGTGGTGTGGGCCGACCGGGGCGGGCCGCGCTGGGCCCGGGTGGTCGCGGCGCTCACCCTCGGCGCCGGGCGGGCGGTGCGCGGCTACCAGCGCAACCGGCCCCGCCGGGTGGGCGGCGGCGGCAACGGCGGGGACGGCGACTGAGGCGCGGCCCCCGCAGCGGTGCCGGACGCGGCGCGTCCCCGGCTGCCGGGGTGGTGGTCGGCGGCGGCCGGGGACGCGAAGGGGTGTCAGCTCTCGGTGGAGCCGGTGGAGCGGCGGCGGGCGGCCACGACCAGCGCCGCGCCCGCGGCGAGGGCGGCGGCGGCGCCGCCGGCCTCCCAGCCGAGCCCGTCGGCGCCGGTGGCGGCGAGCGTGCCGGTGCCGGTGCCCGTACCGGTGGTGCCCGTACGGGTGGCGGTCCCGGTGCCGGTGCCCGTGGTGGTCTCGGTGAGGCCGGCGGGCTGGACGGCCTGCGGCTGCTGCCCGGAAGCGTCGGTACCGGTACCCGTGCCCGTACCACTGCCGGTGCCGGTTCCGTTGCCGGGCTTGGCGGCCGCGGCCTCGTCCTCGGCGCGGGCCTTGGCCCAGCCCTCCTTGAGGAAGGCCTCGACGGCCTCGTTCGTACCGGCGTCCAGCGCCTTGCCGGCCGCCGCGCGCACCGCCGGGCCGCCTGCGTCCATGAGCCGGGAGAGCTTCACCCGGTTGTCGTCGGCGCGCAGGCGCGGCAGCTCGACGGTCATGAAGTGCCGCGCGGCCTCGGCGTTGCCGCCCATGGCCTTCTGGGCGGCCTCGACGGTGTACGAGCTGCTCTCCTTGTCGGCGATGACGCGCAGGATGTCGACCCGGTCGTCCTCGAACTGGGCCTTGGCGAAGCCCTCGTTGAGGAACGCCTCGACGGCCTCGTCCGTGCCGGCGTCCAGCGCCCTGCCGGCCGCCTCGCGCACGGCCCGGCCGCCGGCGGCCATGAGCTGGGAGAGCTTGACCCGGTTGTCGTCGCCGCGCAGCTTGGGCAGCTCGGCGGTCAGGAATTGGCGCAGGTCGGCGGCACCGCCCTTGAGGGCCTTCTCGGCGCCCTCGCGCACGCCGGGGCCGGTCTTCGGGTCGGCGAGGATGGCCTCGACCCGGGCGCGGTCCTCGTCCTCGGCGCGGGCGGTGTACTGGCCGGTCTTCAGGAACTCGGCGATGGCGTCGTCGCCGCCGTTGAGGGCGGCACGGGCGGCCGCCTTGACGGCCGGGCCGCCGACGCTGTGAATCCGGGCGGTCAGGAGGCGGTTGTCCGACTTCCGCAGACCGTCGAGCTCGACCGCCAGGAAGTGCCGCAGGTCGGCGGCGCCGCCCTTGAGGGCCTTCTCGGCGCCCTCGTGCACCCTGCTCCAGGATTCCGCCGGCGACTCGGCGAGGATGCGCTCGACCTCGGCGCGGTCCCGCTGCTCCTGCGCGTCGCCCTGCTCGGGTGCGGTGTCCTTGGCGGAGTCCGAGCCGGTGTCGGGGCCGGAGATGCCGGTCGGCTTGGGGGCGTCGGAGGCCGAGGCCGCGGTGGGGAAGAGGACGGCGGGGGCCAGGACGGCGGCCGCGACGACGGCGGACACCCGGGGCAACTTCATCGAGGGCAAACCTGCTTCGCGTGAAGGAGTCATGAACGCCCGACAGCATAGATCCACTTTTACGATCGCCGTACCGATTAAGCGTCACGGCCCTGCCCGGGGGCGCCGCTAGGGTGTGGCGGATGAGCTTCCACCTCGTCGTCGGACACGGGCCCGCCGGGGCCGCCACCGCCCGCCTGCTCGCCGAACAGGGCCACGAGGTGCGGGTCGTCACCCGCACCGGGGCCCCCGCCGGGCCGGCCGTCCCCGGCGTCGAGCACCTCGCCCTGGACGCGAGCGACCCCGTACGGCTGGCGAAGGCCGCCCGCGGCGCCGTCGCCCTCCACGGCTGCGCCGCGCCGCCGCTGCCGCAGTGGACGCGGCTGTGGCCGGCGCTGGCCGACTCGCTGTGCGCGGCGGCCGAGGAGAGCGGCGCGGTGCTGGTCATGCTCGGCAACCTGTACGGCTACGGGCCGGTGGCCGCCCCGATGACCGAGGACCTGCCGCTCGCCGCGACCGGCCGCAAGGGGCGGGTGCGGGCGGCGGCCTGGGAGCGGGCGCGGGCACTGCACGAGGCCGGGCGGATCCGGGCGGTGGAGGTTCGGGCCTCGGACTTCTTCGGCCCCGGCGTCACCGACGGCGGCCACCTGGCCGCGCGGGTGATGCCCAATCTGCTGAAGGGCCGCCCGCTCGGCGTCGTCGGCGCCCCGGACGCCGCGCACAGCTGGACCTATCTGCCGGACGTGGCCCGGGCGATGGTCGAACTCGCCGGCGAGGAGCGGGCCTGGGGCCGGGCCTGGCACGTGCCCACCGTCCCCGCCCTGCCGGTGCGGGCGATGGTCGACCGGCTGGCCGCCGAGGCGGGTGTCGGGCCGGTCGCGGTGCGCCGCCTGCCGGCGGCGGTGCTGGCCGCGGCGGGGCTGGTCTCCCCGCTGCTGCGCGAACTGTGGGAGGTGCGTTACCAGTTCGACCGGCCGTTCGTGGTGGACAGCTCCGCGTACGAGGCGGCGTTCGCGGTGCGGGCGACGCCGTTGGAGGAGCAGGTGCGGGCGACGGTCGCCTGGTGGCGCGAGCGGCCGTAGGTCCGCGTCCGCGGTCCGCCCCCGCCCCTTCTCGCCCGTACCCGTCTCCTCGTCCGTTCACCGGACGCCGGGCCCCGGCTTCCGTAGTATTCCGTCCGTGGCCAAACGGCGTGACGTTGAGCGGGAAGTCCTGTCATCCATCGGCGAGTTGGCGTCATCCGGGTTACCGGCCGCCGAGCTGTTCCGCGAGCTGCACACCCTGCTCCTGGAACCGCTCGGCTTCGACGGCGGCTGCTGGCACGGCAACGACCCGGTCACCGGGTTCCCCACGTCCACCGTCGCCGACGGCCTCGATTTCGCCCAGTTCGAGCAGGCCGTGCAACTGGAGCTCCAGGGCGGGGACACCACCACCTTCACCGCGATCCGCACCGCCGGCCACCGGGTGCAGACCATCGACCGGGCCACCGACGGCCGTCCCGAACGCAGCGTCCGCTACCGGGAGTTGCTCCACCCATGCGGCTACGGCGACGAACTGCGGATCAACTTCGACCTCGGCGGCGGCCGCTGGGCCTCCGCGGCGTTCATGCGCGAACGCGCCCGCGGCCGCTACGACCTGCCCCACCTGCGCCTGGCCGAACGCGTCGCCGCGCCCATCGGCGCCGCCCTGCGCGACACCCACCTCGCCGCCCTGCGCAGCGCCGGCCCGCCGCAGCCCCCGCACACCCCGGCCGTCGCGATCCTGGACGGGTACGGGCGGCTGCGCTCGGCGGACGCGGCGGCCCGCGAACTGATCGGGCAGATGGCCGAACCCACCGCCCACACCGGCGGGGTGCCCAGCGGCTTCCTCACCGTCGCCCGCCTGGCCGCCCGCCGCGGCGGCCCCACCGAGATGCGGGTGTGCACCCCCGACGGCCAGTGGCTGACCCTGCACGCCTCCCCGCTGGACGGCCGCCGCGGCGGCATCGCCGTCGTCGCCTCCCCGGCCTCCCCCGTCCAGCGCCTGCCGCTGGCGATCCTCGCCCACGGCCTGTCCCCGCGCGAACAGCAGGTCGCCCTGCACGCGGTGCGCGGTGCCAGCACCAAGGACATCGCCGCGCTCCTGCACCTGACCGTGCCCACCGTCCAGCAGCACGTCACCGCGATCCTCCACAAGACCGGTGTGGGCAGCCGCCGCGAGCTCGTCGCCCTGCTGATGGCCGACCACCTCCCCACCCTCGGCCTGCCGCCGCAGTAGCGCCCCTGCGGCCCGTCCTTCTCCGGTCAGCCCTCTCCGGCCCGCCCTTCTCCGGTCAGCCTTCTCCGGCCACCGGGCCGAACCGCTGTGCCCCGCGCCCCGCCGGTGTCCGCGCATCGCGGTGCCTGCTAGCATCCGCGCAGTTCAGCGGCATGATCACGGGAAAAGCAGGGGGGTCCGGATGCAGGACGGAACCGGCGAGCAGCCGCACCGCGCAGCGGCGGCTCATGGCGTTGCGGCGACGCAGGACGCGGTGGCGGCGCAGGACGGCGAGGTGACACGCCGTCGGCGACGGTCCCTCGGCGTCGCGGCGGGGGTGTGCGTCCTCGGGGCGGCCGGGATCGGCGCGGCGCTCCTGGTCTCCTCCCCGGGCGGCGCCTCGGCCAGGCTGGGCGGCGCAGCGAGCCCGGCCGCGTCGGCGAGCCCTTCGGCCGACCCCTCGCCCGGCGCCCCGGCGCAGGCCGCGCCTGCGGCCGCCCCGGAGGCGACGGCTCCGGCGAACACCGACCCCGCACCCGACCCCGCCTCCGTCCCGCCCGAGGCGGCGGTCGCGGCGACGCAGGACGCCGAGGGCGCCGAGGCCGGCGAGCCGTCCGCCCGGCCGGCGACCTCCCGCCCCCGGTCCCAGGCCGCGTCCACCGCCCCGGCCGCCGGTACGAGCGGGGCGCAGTCGGCCGGGGCGCAGGCGCCGGGCCGCTCGCAGGCGCCGGCCGCCAAGCCGTCCCCGTACTGGACGATCCCGCCGCGGCCGGAGCTGCCGGCCCCGCCCACGTCGGTTCCGACCAATGCCCACTGCCCGCCGCTGCAGGCCATGACCTACGACGGCTGCCGGTCGATCGGCCCGGTCATCACGCTCCCTCCCGTGGTGCGGCCGACGGGCTGACCCGGGGCGGCCGCGGCGCGTTGTCGCAGGTGGGGCCCAGGGTTCGCCCGTGAACGTTCGCGAGGCCATCCCGATCCGACACGATCCCGACCATGACACCCGCACCATCGGGCGGTGCGATGGCGGCCGGTTCTTCGCGTGGGTCCGTGGCTGCCTTCCCCGAGGAGTGGAGCGGTGACGACTGGCAGCCGCAGAAGCGCTGGTACGCCGTGCTGCACCGGTTCGACGAGGCCGGCAGGCACCTGGACTTGCGCATCCGGTCCACCGGCACGACGGCGGACGGCGAGGAGCGGGCGGTCGCCGCGGCGCGGCTGCTGCTGGAGGAGTGGCTGGACGTCCTGCCGGGGCGGCCGGGCACTACCAGGACATCGCCGTCGCGCCGTTCGAGGTGCGGTTCGAGGGCGCCCTGTTCGGCTTGGTCCCGGAGGGGGACGAGGACGAGGAGGACGGTGTGCGGATGGAGTTCCATCCGGGCGGCCTGGCTTCTGCGCCCCGTGGGACGGCTGCTACGACACCTGAGGACAAGCGGGGCGCGCGGCCCGTTCCTCGCTAGGCTCGGCGGTGCCGGGGCCTGCGGGGCCTCCTGTGGGAAGGCGGGTGCGCGCGTGCTCGGGTACGACGCGGACGGGTTCGTCCGGGACGGGGCACCGCACCGGGTGGTGGCCGGGGCGGTGCACTACTTCCGGGTGCACCCGCAGTTGTGGGAGGACCGGCTGCGGCGGGTGCGGGCGCTGGGGGTGAACACGGTGGACACCTACGTCCCGTGGAACTTCCACGAACTGCCCGGCGGCACGGTGGACTTCACCGGCTGGCGGGACGTGGCGCACTTCGTGCGGCTGGCCGGCGGCCTCGGGCTGGACGTGATCCTGCGCCCGGGCCCGTACATCTGCGCGGAGTGGGAGTTCGGGGGGCTGCCGGCCCGGCTGCTGGCGGTGGACGGGCTGCGGCTGCGCTGCGCGGACCCGGCGTACCTGGCCGAGGTCGACGGCTGGTTCGACGCGCTGGTGCCCGAGTTGCTGCCGCTGCTGGCGAGCCGGGGCGGGCCGGTGGTGGCGGTGCAGGTGGAGAACGAGTACGGCAGTTACGGCGACGACGCCGCCTATCTCGCCCATCTGCGCGACGGCTTGGTACGGCGCGGCGTGGACTGCCTGCTGTTCACCGCCGACGGCGCCCACGACACCATGCAGCAGGGCGGCGCCATCCCCGGCCACCTCGCCACCGCCACGTTCGGCTCGCGCGCCCCCGAACGGCTGGCGGTGCTGCGCCGCCACCAGGGCGAAGGGCCGCTGACCGCCATGGAGTTCTGGATCGGCTGGTTCGACCAGTGGGGCCTGCCGCACCACGTCCGCGACCCGAAGGAGACCGCCGCCTCGCTGGACGAACTGCTCGCCACCGGCGCCTCCGTCAGCCTCTACATGGCGCACGGCGGCACCAGCTTCGGCCTGTGGGCGGGCGCCAACCACTCCGGCGCCCACCCGCTGGACGCCGGCTACGAGCCGACCGTCACCAGCTACGACTACGACGCGCCGATCGGCGAGGCCGGCGAGCTGACCGAGAAGTTCCACGCCCTGCGCGAGGTCATCGGCCGCTACCTGCCCCTGCCGGACGGCGAACTGCCCGGCCCCGTACCCCGGGTGGCGCCGCAGCGGCTGGAGCGCGCGCGGGGGCGGGCGGTCCTGGCGCGGGCCCTGGACGCGCTGTCGCGGCCGCTGCGGCACGCGGCGCCGCTGCCGATGGAGCAGGTCGGGCAGGACCGCGGCCTGATCCACTACCGCACCCGGGTGCCCGGTCCGCGCCCCGAACTGCCGCTGCGCATCGACGGGTTGGCCGACCGGGCGCAGGTCTTCGCGGACGGCCGCCCGCTCGGGGTGCTGGAGCGCAACTCCCCCGGCGCGACGCTGCCGCTGGCCACCGGGCCCGACGGGGTCGTGCTGGACATCCTGGTCGAGGCGCTGGGCCGGGTGAACTACGGCCCGCAGATGGACGACCGCAAGGGCATCACCCGCGGCGTCTCGCACGGCCACCAACGGCTCTTCGGCTGGGAGATCCGCCCGCTGCCACTGACCGACCTGTCGGCACTGGGTTTCACCGACGGCGCCGACGGCACCGGGGCCGGGGAGGCAGGCGACGGGGAGCCGGCCTTCCACCACTTCACCGCCGAACTCCCCTCCCCCGCTGACGCGTTCGTCGCCCTGCCGGACTGGGGCCGCGGCCTGCTGTGGCTCAACGGCTTCCTCCTCGGCCGCCACTGCGCCGCCGGCCCCCAGCGCACCCTCTACGCCCCCGCCCCCCTGTGGCGGGCCGGCACCAACGAGCTGGTCGTGCTGGAACTCGAACGGCACGGCACCGCGGTGGAGTTGCGCGACGAACCGGACCTCGGCCCGGTCACGGCGGCCCCCAGCTCCGACTACTGACCGGCCGGGGCCGAACGGTTGCGCTTTCGGCCCCGACCGTGCGCCCCCGGCACGGAATCGGACCGTCCTGGCGCGGCGCCAGGGCCGTCCCGGCACGGAATCGGACCGTCCCGGCGCCGATCCGGACAACGGTTACGGACGACGCCCCGCCGTTGCCGGGCGTTCCTGTGTCCTTGTCCGGCACGTCAATCGCCAGGAGTGCGAGTCGCATGAAGGAGCCAGGATGTTCCGCAGGAATTCCGCTCGTACGACGGCCCTCGCCGTGATGGCCGGCTCGATTCTGCTCGCGGTGCCCGCCACCGCCGACGCGACCACCACCGCCTACACCCCGCAGACGGCCTGCGGTTCCAGCTACGCCACGATCGATTCCTTCAACCTGCCGGGCGGCACCTCGACCGTCTACCTGACCTACAGCAGGACGACCGGCAAGAACTGCGTCGCCACCATCAAGAACACCAGGACCGGAACCCCGACGCTGACCGGCGCCTACCTGACCTTCGGCGACGGCAGCGGAAGGCAGCAGGACCTGGGGAACTACAGCTACTACGCCGCGGCCTACCTGTCCGCCCCCGGACAGTGCATCTACTACGGCGGCCGGGACTACAACTCCGGTGACTGGTGGGGCAAGGGACCGGGCTGGTGCAGCTGAGCGGCGGCCCGGCACCGGCCGGGTAGGGTCCGGCGAAGGCCGGCGGGCGGCCGTGCGCGTCCGCCGGGCCGACCGGTGAGTGCGCCGGCGCCCGTGGCCGCATCGCGGGATGCGGCCACGGGCGCCGGCTACGGTCACGTCCCGATCAGGTGCCCATCAGGTCCCGATCAGGTGCAGGGAGGCCCACAGGGCCAGGACCGCGGCGGTGAGGGTGGCCGGGACGGCGAGCAGGCCCAGGCGGGTGAACTCGCGCAGGTCCACCGGCACTCCGCGGTCACGGACGATGCCGCGCCACAGCAGGGTGGCCAGCGAGCCGGCGTAGGTGAGGTTGGGGCCGATGTTCACCCCGAGCAGGACCGCGAGGACGGCACCCGGCCCGGCCGGGGCCGCCAGCGGCACCAGGGCGAGGGTGGCGGGCAGGTTGTTGATGGCGTTGGCGAGGACGGCGGCCAGCGCGGCGATGCCGAGCAGGGCCGGCAGCCCGGTGCCGGCGGGCACGAGGTGGGCCAGGCCGGCGGCCAGGCCGTTGTCCACGACCGCGCGCACCACGATGCCCAGCGCGAGGACGAACGCCAGGAACGGCAGGGCCGCCGAGCGCACCACCGTCGCGGGGGTGGCGTGGCCGCGGGCCAGGGCGCGCACGGCCAGGACGGTGGCGCCGGCGGCCGCCGCCCAGGCCGGGTTGACGTCCAGCACGGAGGCGAGGCCGAACCCGGCGAGCGTGCAGCCCACCGTGACCAGGGCGAACAGCGGCATGGCGGGGGCCGGTGCGGCGTCGGCGGCCCCGGTGGGGGCGGCGTCCAGGTCGGTGGCGAAGCAGCGGCGCAGCACCAGGTACTCGACGCCGACGGCCGCCAGCCACGGCAGCGTCATCAGGGCGGCGAAGCGGCCGAAGCTCAGGCCGCTGGCGGTGAAGGCCAGCAGGTTGGTCAGGTTGGAGACCGGCAGCAGCAGCGACGCCGTGTTCGACAGGTGGGCGCAGGCGTACAGGTGCGGTCCGGGCCGGGCGCCCAGGCGGGCGGCGGTGGCCAGGACGACCGGGGTGAGCAGCACGACGGTGGCGTCCAGGCTGAGCACCGCGGTGACCGCCGAGGCGACGACGAACACCTGGACCAGCAGCCGGCGCGGGCGGCCGGCGGCGCTGCGCGCCATCCAGGCCCCGCAGGCGCGGAACAGTCCCTCGTCGTCGCAGAGCTTGGCCAGCACCAGGACGGCGGCCAGGAAGCCGATCACCGGGCCGAGGCGGGCGGCCTCGGCCGTCGCGTGCTCCAACGGGACGGCGCCGGTCGCCACCAGCAGGGCGGCGGCCGGCACCGCGGCGGCGGCCTCCGGCCAGCCCCAGGGGCGGGCGACGGCGCAGATCAGGACAAGTAGCAGCAGGCCCGCGGACAGGACTTCGGCGCAGGCGGTGTTCAGGGGGTGCTCCTCGGGGGTGGGGTGGTCGGTGATCGGGCCTGGTTCGCGGCCCGGCGCAGCATGCCACACCGGCCGACGGCGGACGCCGGGCGGGTCCGTGCGCCCGGGTCCGTACCCCCGTCCTCCCCTCCCCCGGGGAGCAGGTCAGGTCAGTCCCACCAGAAGGACCACTGGTGGGCACCCACCAGCTCCTCGGCGTACTCGGTGAGGCTGCCGGAGCCCTGGAAGACCAGGTCCGGGCAGAAGGCGGTGTGCTCGGCGGCCAGCGGAAGCGCCGCGGCGAGCGTGTCGGGCGGCACGGGGACGCTCAGCACCAGAGTATCGAAGCCGACTTCGACGACCTGGGCGCCGAAGCGGCGCTCCCAGTCGGCGAGCACGGCGGCGATCTTGGCGATGTCGTTCTCGTGGTTCGTGGGGCCGCTCCAGCCGCACACCGCGAGTGCGTGGGCGCCGCTGTCGGCCCGCACCAGGCCGAGGCGGACGTCCTTGACGGAACACAGTACCTCGGCCAGCTCCCGGGCCTCGGCGCCGGCGGCGCCGTCCGGGACGGTGGCGGCGGGGGCGAGGCCGGGCCAGGTGCGGCCGTAGGGGGCGAGGGACTCGTCGATGATCTCGGCGTCCTCGTCCGTCTCCCCGTCCTCGTCCTCGTCGACCTGCTTCCACCAGGTGTTCAGCAGGGCGGCCGGGTCGTAGAGGTCGGGTATGGCGGCGTCGGTCGGGTGGAGCTCGCCGGACAGCCAGGGCCGGTATTCCGGGCCGGTGCCGTCCAGCGGGCTCAGCAGCAGCGGCCACAGTCCGGTCTGCGGGTGGGCGCGGTGCAGCTGCCGCCACAGCCCGGCGGGCGCGGGGGCGTCACTGATCCACAGCAGCGGCCGGCGCCCCTCGTCCTCGGCGACCGTACGACCGGGCGGCAGGTCGACGGGCAGGGCGGCGAGGGCGGTGGCGAGGTCCGGGTGCTCGGTCATGCGGCTCACCGTAGGCGCCACCACCGACAAGGACCGCCGGGCTCCCCCGGGGCGCCTGGAGGACGCGGCACGGCCTCAAGCACGAGAAGTCGACCCCGCCGACTTCCCACGCGGCGGCGAGGTCCTCGGGGTGGCTCCGCCACCGCGGCGATGACCTCAGGGGCTCAGGACCAGGGCAGCCCCGCCCGCGTGCGCCAGTACGCCTCGGCGGGCTCCGCCATGGTGGCGAGGGCGGCGAGGTCCTCGGGGGTGGGGCGCAGGGTGGTGGCGGCGAGGTTGGAGGTGAGTTGGGCGGGGGTGGCGGCGCCGGAGAGGACGGTGTCGGCCCAGGGTTGGGCGGCGGCCGCGGCGAGGGCGAGGGCGTCGGGGGTGGTGCCGGTGCGGGCGGCGAGGGTGCGCAGGGGGGCGGTGTCGGGGCCGGTGGCGTTGCGGCCGGCGAGGCGGCCGTTGGCCATGCCCTCCTTGACGACGACGAGCCAGCCGGCCGCGTGGGCCTCGGCGAGGGCGGGGGCGGCGGAGGTCTCCAGGAGGTTCCAGGTGGCCTGGACGGCGGTGAACAGGGGTCGGCCGTCGGTGGTGACGGCGAGGGCCCGGCGGATGGTGTCGGCCTGGGCGGGGCCGCTGGTGGACAGGCCCACGCGTACGCCTTCGGTGGCGAGGGCGGCGAGGCGCCGGTGCAGGTCGGGGTCGGTGAGGGCGGGGCTGTCGGGAGTGACGGAGTGGACCAGGTAGACGTCCAGGTGGTCGCCGAGCAGGGCGCGGGTCTCGCGGAGCTGGCGGTCGTAGACGGCCGTGGAGTGTTCCTTGACCTCGTGTGCGGCGACTCCGCTGGTGCGCCAGTCGGCGGTGTAGGTGTAGCCCCACTTGCTGCCGACCGTCACCTCGGCCGCGGCCTCGGGGTGTTCGGCGAGCCACTGGCCGAGGAACTCCTCGGCGCGGCCGTAGGAGCGGGCGGTGTCGAGGTAGCGCACGCCGGCGGCGTACGCGGCGTCGAGCAGGGTGTGGGTGCGCTCGCGCAGGGCGTCGACGGTGCGGTCGGCGGGCAGGTCCGTGTCGCGCCCGAGGTTGATGTAGCCGGGCCGGCCGACGGCCGCCGTGCCCAGGCCGAGGCGCGCGGGGTGCGGGCGCGCGGCGGGGGCGGGGGTCGGGGTGGCGGCGGGGTCGGTCGGCATGGTGGAGTCTCCTCGGGCGCGGTGGTTCTCACCTGGGACTTTAGTCGTGCCGCCGCGGCCGCAGGTGGTGCCGGCGGGCTACCAGGCGGCCCACCCGCCTGCCTCCGAGGACGACGGCGAAGACGGCGGCGACGACGGCGGCGACGATGCCGGCAGCAACGACGACGGCAGCGCCGCACGGGCGGCGCGCGCCGGGGCGGCCCCCTGGTCCAGGCGCAGCACGAAGTTGACGTAGTCGAGCGGCTTGCCCGGCCAGTGGCGGTCGTTGCTGGTGAGCAACTGGCTGCGCAGGCCGCCGTGTTCGGTGACGGGCCCGGGGGTGGTGCGCAGGTTGGGCTGCCAGCCGCGGCCGGGCAGGTGGTGTTCGAGGGAGAGCGTCCAGCTGTCCTCGTCCATCTGGATGGTGGCGCCGACCCGCCCGGGCAGCACCCGTAGTCCGTGTGCGCCGCGGACGACCGCCCGCTGGTCGTAGTCGGCGCTCCTGCCGACGACGGTGATCCGCCATGCGCCGTGGAACCTGAGCACGCCTGCCTCCTGACGCCGCGGCGCCCGCTCCGGCGGAGGGCGCCCCGTCAACGTCTACGGCTCCGGCCCGCTGCCGGGCTCAGTGGGCCCGGACCCGGCGGGATACCCGGTGGGGCCCGGGCCGGTTTCTCGGTCACTCGGGTCGCCGGTCACTCGGGTCGTTCGGCGGTCGGGGCGCCCGCGACGCGGCGCTCGCCGCCGTTGCGTTCCTGCCAGAAGCGGTACACCTCGACGGCGGCGTCGCGCTGCTCGTGGCGCATGGGCATCCGGCGTTCCTGGTAGGGCTTGGCGAACTCGGCGTAGAAGCTGTCCAGTTCGAAGTACTTGCGGTCGTCGACGTAGTGCGGTTCGTAGGCGTCGCGAGTGGTGAGGAAGACGACCTCGTCCGGCGAGCAGTAGTACAGCGAGCCCAGGCACATCGGGCAGGGGTGGGCGAGCACGTAGATGGTGGTGCCGGTCAGGTGTTCGGTGCCCAGCTTGGTGCAGGCCTCGCGGATGGCGAGGATCTCCGCGTGGGCGGTGGGGTCGTTGGTCTGGGCGACCTTGTTGGGGCTCTCCGCGAGGATCCGGCCGTCCTTGACGATGACGGTCGCGAACGGGCGGCCGCCTTCGGCGACGTTCTGGCGGGCGATGTCGATGGTGCGCTGGGCGAAGTCCACGGTGTTCCTCCGGAGTTGAGAGAGATGGGGCGGGCCGGATGGCTGTGCTCCCGGCCCGCCCGCTGCCGACCAGCGTGTCGCGTTTCGTCCTGTCGGTGCGTCAGAACGGCTTGGTCGGCAGGTACTTGCCGTCGAGGGTGATGACGGCGCGCTCGCCGCCGTCCGGGTCGGCGACCTTCTTCACGTCGAGCCGGAAGTTGATCGCGGAGATGATGCCGTCGCCGAACTCCTCGTGGACCAGGGCCTTGAGGGTGGTGCCGTAGACCTGGAGCATCTCGTAGAAGCGGTACATCGTCGGGTCGGTCGGGATGCGGTTGGGCATCGAGCCGCGGACCGGGATGGTCTGCAGCAGCAGTGCGGCGTCGTCGTCCAGGCCGAGCAGTTCGGCCACGGCCTTCGCGGACGGCTCCGGCAGCGGGTGCTGGCCGAGGACGGCGGCGGTGGTGTAGGCCACCGACAGGCCGGAGGCCTCGGCGATCTGCTTCCAGGACAGGTTCTTGCGGGTCTTGGCTTCGACGGCCTTGTCGGCGAGGGTCTCGCGGGCGGTCTGGCCGGCCTGGGCGTGCACCATGATCGGTACGTCCTTTCGGGGGGGTGTGTCACCCGCAGACGGGGGGACGCGGGAAGGGGGAAGGGGAGGGGGTGTGGTGGTCAGGCGGCGAGCGCGGGGGCGGCGGTGAGGTCCTCGACCCGGCCGGTGGGGATGTCGTAGACCCAGCCGTGCAGGGCGACCTTGCCTTCGGCGAGGGCGCGGGCGACCGAGGGGTGGGTGGCCAGGTTCGCCAGCTGGGCGTGCACGTTCTGGCGTACCAGCGCGGGGACGTCGCCGTCGGCGGCGGTGCGGGCCACGGAGGCGTCCGCGTGGCGCAGCCACGTGGCGACCGCGGGGGCGGCGCTGAGGTCGTGGCCCTGGGCGAGGGCGGTCATCGCGCCGCAGGCGGAGTGGCCGCAGATGACGATGTCCTTCACGCCCAGCGCGGTGACGGCGTACTCGATGCTGGCGGCGACGCCGTCGGCCTCGGGGCTGTGGGCGGGTACGAGGTTGCCGGCGGTGCGGATGACGAACAGGTCGCCGGGTTCGGTGCCGGTGATCAGCTCGGGGACGACGCGGGCGTCGGAGCAGCTGATGAACAGCGTGTCCGGGGTGTGGTGGGTGGCGAGGTGCGCGAAGAGCTGCGCCTTGGCCGGGAAGACGTCCCGCTGGAATCGGGCGACGCCGTCGGTGAGGTCCTGCACGGTCACTCCCTTCGGGTGGTGATCGGCCCTGTGGGCTGGTGGGATCCACCATGCATGACCTGCTCCTATAGTGTCCAAGAGCCTTTGACCATGGGATTCATTGGCCTCATCTATAGATGTGGTTACAGTGGTGCCATGGCCGCTCTCGAACTGCGTCACCTGCGCTACCTGCTCGCCGTCGCCGAACACGGCAGCTTCACCCGCGCCGCCGAGGAGCTGCACATCTCCCAGCCCACGCTCTCCCAGCAGGTCAAGCAACTGGAGCGGACCCTGGGCGTGCAGCTGCTGGACCGCACCGGCCGCGCCGTGCGGCTGACCGACGCCGGCGCCGTCTACACCGACCATGCCCGGCGCGCGCTGCGCGACCTGGCCGCCGCCGAGCGCGCCGTCCACGACGTCCAGGACCTCTCCCGCGGCCACCTGCGCCTGGGCGTCACCCCCACCTTCACCGCCTACCTGGTCGGGCCGCTCACCGCCGAGCTCCACGCCCGCCACCCCGGCATCGGCCTCACCCTCGCGGAGATGACCCAGGAGCGCATCGAAGCGGCCCTGCTCGCCGACGACCTCGACGTCGGCATCGCCTTCGCCGGTGCCCACCTGCCCGGCATCGCCGCCGCCGGGCTGTTCACCGAGGCCCTCAGCCTCGTCACCGGCACGGCGCGCGCCGAGGCGATGCCCACGCCACTACCGGTCCACGCCCTCCAGGGCGAGCAACTCGCCCTGCTCACCGGCGGATTCGCCACTCGTGGCCACATCGACGCCTACTTCGAGCGTCACCGGGCCGTCCCGCGCATCGCGGTCGAGGCCAACTCGATCCAGGCCCTCACCGAGATCGTCCGGCGCACCGGCCTGGCCACCGTCCTGCCCGACGCCATCGCCCACGACCACCCCCACCTCGCCCCCGTCCCCCTCGACCCGCCGCTGCCCACCCGCACCGTCGCCCTCCTGCACCGCGAGGGCGTCTACCTCAGTGCCGCCGCCCGCGCGTTCACCGGGCTGACCCACGACCTCGTCCGCGCCCGCGGCTACGCGCCCGCGCCGTAGCGGCCGTCTTCGACCTCGCGTCTGCCAGGTCAGCGGCGGGCCGCGGCCAGGGAGCGGAGCTGGACGTGGACGGCGGCGGGTTCGGTGCCGGTGAGGGCGGCGACCTCGGCGGCGGACAGGTCGAGGACCAGGTGCAGCAGCAGGACGTCCTGCTGGGCGGCGGTCAGGTGGGCGACCGGGCCCAGCGGCCGGGGGCCGGCCTGGGCGCAGACGCGGCGGCGCACCGCCTGCCAGGCGCAGGCGGTGGGGCTGGCGGTGGCCAGGGCGTCGAGCCAGTGGCCGCTGAGTTCCTCGAAGGCGGCGCGGACGGCCAGGGGCGCGTCGGCGGGCGCCAGGAGCAGTGCGGCGTAGTCGAGGTAGTGGCGCAGGTGGAGGTCGTGCAGCGCCCACAGGCCCAGGGCGGGCCCGGGGGTGGCCGAACGGCGTGGTGGTGTCGGCATGGTGGTGTCCCGGGGTGGCGCGGGTGGGTGCTGGTCCGCGGCCGGGGCGCGGGTGGCGCGCTCCGGCCGCGGACCGGGTCACACGAGCACCGACGGGTTGTCGTCGGTGCCTTCGCGGCCCGCCGTGGCGGGGTGGCCGGGGCCCTCGTCCCGTTCGGCGGCGAGGCTGTTGCGCAGGGTCACCCACAGGCGGAACAGGATGTCCGTCGAGGTGCCGGCGCTGGAGGACTGCATGGCCCGGGCGAACTCGCTGTGGTGCGTGCGCGAGTTGACCGGCAGCGGGGTGCGGGCGTTGTTCGTCCGGTCCCAGGCCGCCGCCCACAGGGCGCGGCGGGCCTCCCTGACCCCGCAGACCTCCATGTAGGCGAGGAACACGGGTTTGCGCAGCGGGGCCTCGCCCTTGAGGACCAGGGCCAGCGTGCTGGAGGGCAGGCGTCCGCCCCGGTCGCGGGCCCGGCGGTCCAGTTCCCGCAGGGAGGGCCAGTCCGCCTTGCGGCGCATCTCGTGCATCGCGCGGCGCAGGTCGGCGAAGGAGTCGGCCTGTTCGGGGTCGATCCGCCGGGGCGCGCGCAGTCTGCGGCTGCCCGAGGGGCGGGGCACGTGGGCCCAGTAGTTGGCCTGGACCCACTTGCGCCGGGCGGTCTTGAGGTCGCCGCCGCATTCGCGGGTGACGGCCTCGACGACCTTCCAGCTCGGCACGGAGCGCCCGCCGGCGGCCCGTTGCAGGGTGGTGGGGTGGTAGTTGGTCCGAGCAGCGAGCTGACGGTACGTCAACTGGGCCTGCTCGCGCTGCTCCCGCAGCCAGGCGGCCAGCCGGCCCAGCGCCGGCTCGGTCGCCTCGATCGGGTTCTCTCGGCGTCCCATCGCTGGCAGGCGTTCTTCCTAGACCCGCTCCCGTCGGAGCCTGGCGGCCAACAGGCAGCCTCCGGTGGCCAGTTCGAGCGCCGCTCCGGCCGACATGCCGGTCGCCACCAGGGCGGCGGCCAGCGTGACCGCCAGGACGACCACGACGACCACGGCCGTCCCGTACGGGCGCAGCGGTACCGGGTCCGCCGTCGCGCACGGGGTGGTGCGGGTGCGGATGCGCTTGTTCCGGTTCCTCTTCATCGAGGAGTCCTCCATATCACTGTCCACTCCAACTGGCGGGCACTTGTGCGGTTGGCGTCGCACTGGGTGCCCGGTGGCATCACACTCTGTCAGGCGTATGGGTGAATCCCAATCGGTTCCGTGAACGTCGCGCGGATTGATGCGCCACGGTCCCGGCCACTCGCCGCAATCTCGTGAATGCTCTACCAGAGAAGCACAGTTCAGCGAACTGAAACCGAATTTTGATGCGCCTTTGTGCAGCACGCCCTTGTGAGCCCCCTGGCTGGATGTGACGATTCGGAGTGCGGCGTCATCCGGACTCGCGGGTTCGGAACCCGGGGCGCTGTTCACTCCAACAATCGGGAACATCGGCAGCGGGCCGTGTTGGCGCATGGGTCCGTCCGAACAGCAGAGACCGCCCGGCCCTGGTGGCCCGAGCGGTCTCTCTGCGTTTTCCCGGCGCGTTTCCCCGGCACGCTTCCCCGGCCCGCTTCGCGGGCGGTCGACGTCAGGTCAGTCGCGGGTGGTCCAGCGCTGGGTAAGGCTGGTCGCGGAGGGCGCCGTGAGCGTCGCGCCCATGCCGGACTGGTTGCTGGGGGTGTCAAGGACGTAGCCGGTGTTCGGGTCGGTGATCTTCAGGCTGCCGTCGTCGTTCCGGGTGACCTGCCACTTCTGGGACGCGGACTGTGCGTCGGACGGCTTCACCGCGACGCGGTAGCTCGGGTAACCGCTGGACGTCAGGGAGAGGGAGGGGTTGCAGCCGTCGTGGATGCGCACCGTGCCGTCCGCGTTGGTGTCCAGCCGCCACTGCTGTCCGAGGTCGGACGAGCTCTTGTTGTAGATGGAGGCGTAGCTGGGGGGGAGCACCATGCAACCGCCGCCCTCGTGCGACAGCACGAGGTTGCCGCCGTTGGAGAGGTAGTGGGACCGGCCGTCGCCGACGGGCAGGGGCGCGTAGTAGATGGTGTGCTTGGCCAGCAGGTCGAGCGCCGCGCCGGTGGTGGCGAGCGGCGGGACGACGGCGGGGCGGACGGTCTTGAAGTAGTCGGCGAACGTGCCCGGCGTGCGGTCGGTCAGCGCCTTGAGGGTGCCCTGCCAGCCGCCGTCGACCTGCCGCCACAGGTCGAGCAGTGAACCGGAGATGTTGCCGGAGACCGTGTCCCCGGTGTCCCAGCCGCTGCCGTAGGTGAATTCGGTGCTGCTCCCGTTCGACCACACGTAGCGGTTGTCGCCGAGCAGGTAGGCGGAGACGGCGTCGGCGAAGCCCTCGACCCACGCGCAGGGGCGGCCCGCGCTCGACCAGATGTAGTGCGAGGCACAGACGCTGTCGGGGGGCCAGGCGCCGTTGAAGAGGCGGTGCATCAGGAAGTGGCCGCCCTCGTGCAGGACGGTGTGCTCCGAGTCGGGGTCGGCGTCGGAGAGGTAGACGGTGTTGTTGAGGTCGTACACCGGGCCGCTGCTCGCGCCGGGGCCCCAGACGACGGAGAGCTCGGTGCAGGAGCCGCTGTTCGGCTCGTGGGCGCTCCAGCAGGAGCTGACCGGGTTGTTGCGGCCCCACCACAGGAGGTTGAGGGTGTCGAGGACGTGCCAGGCCCGGGAGGTCTGGGCCGGGGGCTTGATGACGCCGAGGGAGGCGCTCGCGGAGAGGTTCTGCTGGACCGGCGAGTCCACGGTGTACAGGGAGCCCTGGGACAGGACCTTCCACATCCTGGTGCTCTCGGAGTAGAACCGCACCCACATGCTGTTCATCGTCGTGGTGGTCGTGGGGGTGTAGCAGAGGTTGAAGCCGCCGTCGGACACGGCGGTGAGGCCGTAGGCGCCGAGCACGTGCGGGGTGTCGGCGGCCTTCTCCCGGCCCCACAGCTCGACGTTGGCGTTGCGGACGGGCTTGGTCCGGGTGGGCTTGCCCGAGCCCTCCTCCGCGTTCTGGTAGTCGTACTGGAAACTGCCGCTCAGGCAGATCGGGCTCGCGGCGACCGCCGCCGAGGCGGGGGCCGCCGCGAGCGGGACGACGGCGAGCACGGCGAGCAGGGCCGTGCCGACGGCGGCGAGCCGGCGGGCCAGTCGTGTGCGCGGAGATATGCCCATCAAGGTCCTCTCGGTGGTGTCGCCGGGCACCCCGGAGGCGCTCGGCAACGGTCAGTGACGGTTCGCGTGCCCATGGTCGGTGCACGGTTCGGCCTGCGATAGGGCGTGCGGAAGCGGGCACAGCGTGCGTCCACCGCGCCCGCGCCGGTGCGTGGGGCAGAGCGCGACCGGTGAAGAACTCCTGCGGGGGCATGGCGGCTTGCGCTGTCACCCGAACCGGTCAGGAATCTACACAGCTCAGTCACGAAGGGAATGCGATACTCCGCTTTCTCCGTTTGAGATCGCAAACGGTCAAGTATTGACCGATACTGATCAATCGTCAGATGTGGGTGCCGGTCAGGATCGCCCCGGCCCGCACGGTCTGATTACCGGCGATCGCCAGCCACAGACCATCCGCCCGGAGTCGGGCGAAGGCACCCCGGACATCCGGATAGAGATCCTCCTCACCGAAGGTCTCCGGCCGGCCGGCAGCCGCCCGCTTCTCCCGCTCCTCGTAGAGGTCGAAGCCGGGGGCGAAGATCTGAAAGGCTTCCCGGTAGTCCCGGCCCTGCGCGATCACCGCCCCGAACTGGGCGACGAACGTGTGCCGCGGCACCCCCAACCAGTCGGCCCAGGTGCCGTACTCCCGGGTCTCATCGACCAGGCACTCCCCGACGTCGAACACCACAGCCTTAATCGTCACAGCCGCAGCCTAGTGGGGCGAGGACGTCCCCTGACGTCCTCGCCGAACCGCTCATGACCGACCGCATGGATCTGTCCGGCGCTTTCCGGGCAACGGTCCTCGTACTGTTCCGGCGGGCCGTGTCACGAACCGGCTCGCCAGGGCGAAGCCTGTGCGCCGGGTGGGAGGCCTGGTTTCATGCGGTGCTGAAGAACACCCGGCGCCCGGCGGCACACCGGACCGGACTCGGGCCGCCCACACCCACGCCACCTGGAGGACCACCGCGTGAGCGTCGAACTGCGCCACCACACCTCCCTCGCCCCCGAGGCCCGGCAGGATCTGCTGGACGTCTACGCCGACGTGCGGGCCCCGCTGCTGCACCGGCCGAACTACTGCCTCGCCGCCTTCGTCGAACGCCTCGACCGGCACACCGCCGACCCCGGCTTCGAGCTCGTCCTCGGCTACGACGGCGAACTGCCCATCGGGTACGCCTACGGCAACACCGTCGACGCCGGCGACCGGTACTGGAAGCGCATGGGCGAGCCCCTCCCCCACGGCTTCACCGACACCCCGGCCCTGGCCGTCAAGGAGATCGGCGTCCGCACCCCCTGGCGCGGCACCGGCGCCGCCCGCCGTATCCACGACGCGCTGCTGGCCGGGCGCGCCGAGGGCCGAGCCACGCTCATGGTGAACCCGCTCGCCGGGGACGGCAAGGTCCAGCGGGTCTACGAGGCCTGGGGCTACCGGGCGTTCAACACCCAGCAGCCCACGCCGGACTCGCCCCGGCTGACCGTGATGCTCCGCCCGATCCGCTGAATCCCGTAGCCGCGCCTGGCGCCCCGTGCCCCGGGCGGCGGCCCGGGGCACGGGGCGCTTCCCCGGCCGGGCTACTCGCGGGGGCGGGCGAGCAGCGCGGCGGAGGCCGGGTCGCCGACGCGGGTGGCGACCGCGCCCTTGACCACGCTCAGGGCGGCCGGCAGCGCCGCGACCGCCGCCGCCTTGAGCGCACCGATCGAGGTCAGGTCGAACTTGTCGGCCAGCAGCAGGCCGAGGAACGCCGCGGCGTACGTGGCGACGGTGCGCTCGACCAGGTCGAGGATGAACTTCCGCATGGTCAGGACTCCTTCGTGATGGAGGCCGGTGTGGTGCACGGTCTGCGCGCGACGGTCGCGCGGGGCGTTGCGTCGGGGTCGGCTGTCAGGGGTCGGAGGGCATGCGGCAGGCGCCGCCGGGGAGTTGCCGCCCCTCATGTACACGTTCACACCGCCGGATTCGACGACGGTCCGGCAGAAGAAAATCCGGCGGCCTCGCGCACACCGCAGAGGCCCGCCACCGAGGCCTCCCACCTGCCCGTCTACCCTGACGGTTATGACCGAGGCTCTGTTGAACCGCTACCGCAAGGCCGTGGAACCGCTGCTGGAACCGGGCGAGCACCTGCTGGACCTCGCGACCGTCGTACCGGTGGCCGGGGCGCGCGGCGTCGGGGACGGGCTGGGCGCGCGGGTCGGCAACAGGCTGGGGCAAATCGGCGCGGTGTCGGGGCAGTCGGGCAGCATCGCGAGCGGATTTCCGACGACCAGGGGCGGGACCCGGACCAGGCTGCTGGCCGTCACGGACCGCCGGGCCGCGTTCGTCACGGCGCTGGACGTCCGCAAGGCCGGCCAACTGCTGTGGCACGCGCCGCGGCAGCTGGTCCTGCGGGTGGAGCGGCGCCCGCGACTGCAGGCGATGGCGAGGTTCCGGCTGCACTTCGCGGACGGCTCCGCCGTTTCGCTGTACACCGCGCGGCGCCGCACGATCGAGGCCCTGGCCGATCACCTCGGACGCTGACCCGCCTCGACACCGACCAGCCTCGCCACCGACCAGCCTCGCCGCCGACCGGACGGTCCGGCGGTCCGGGCCCGACCACAGGGCCCGAACCGCCCTCCACCTCCCCTCCGGACTCCCACGGGCCGCCGCCCCGACCCGGTCCACCGTCGCCGACCGGCCGTCCGCGATCGGCGGGCCGATGCTCCGTGTCCGCCCCACGCGATACGGTTCGTGATCTGGCAACCGGAGGTGGCACATGGGTCGTTGGGGAATCGGGACGGGCTACGCCGAACTGCGCCGGCGCCGGGCCGAGCGGCAGCGCCTGGCGGCCGAACAGGGCTGGGAGTTCCGCGAGGAGAGCCCGGAACTGGCCGAACGCTGGCGCGACGCGGCGCTCTCCGGCGGCCGCGACGCCCCGCCGCGCGCCCGGTTCGCGGCCACCGGCACGCTCGACGGCCACCAGGTCACCGTGTTCGACCTGGTCCGCGGCCGGGGCGGCGGCATACGCACCGTCCACCTGGTCGAACTGCCCCGCCCGCTCCCCCTGGTGGTGGTCTCCCGCAACATGCTGGGCCCCGACCGGCTGCTGCCGCTGCTGCGCCGCCAGATCCTGCAGAAGCCCGGCCACCACCTGTACGAGAGCGGCGAGGAGGCGTACGACACCGTCCACCTGGTCGAGACCACCGACCCCGACGTCGCCGGGCGCCTGCTGACCCCGGCCGTCCGGGAGTTCGCCGACGACCACCCCTGGCTGGAGTGGCGCGTGGACGACCGCTGGCTCTGCTACGTCGGCTACAGCGGCCCCTCAGCGCGCACCGAGCAGCCGCTGGCCGTCCTGCGCTCGCTGACCCGACTCGTCGACCTCACCGACCCGGCCCTGTGGGGCAGGCCCCGCCCCGCACACACCCGCCGCCCCGCCCCCGCGGCCGCCACGCCGTCCACCTCCTCGGCCACGCCCACCGGCCCGGCCGCCATGCATCGCGGCGACCCCGCCCACACCGGCGTCCACCCCGAGGCCGCGGCCCCGTCCGGCTTCCTGCCCTGGAGCACCCGCCTGCCCGAACGCCCCACCAGCTCCCCCGTCGTCTACGCCGGGGCCCTCTACCAGAACGCCGGACAGCACTGCTACGCCCTGGACGCGCTCACCGGCGAACCGCGCTGGCGCCACGACGCGCAGGACCGGCTGACCCGCACCCCGGCCGTCGCGGGCGACACCGTCTACGTGGTCGGCGAGGACGGCCTGCTGTACGCGCTCGCCGCCGCCGACGGCACCGAACGCTGGAGCACCCGCGTCGGCGCCTCGGCCGCGCCCACCGTCGCCGACGGCGTGGTCTACACCGTCACCATGTCGATGTTCACGCTGCGCCACACCCGCCCCAGCACGCTGATCGCAACCGACGCCCGCACCGGCCGCCGGCGCTGGGAGCAGCACCTGCCGGACGGCTCCTGCTCGGCGGCCGCGGTGGCCGACGGCCTGGTCCATGTCACGGGCGTCAAGGGGCAGTTGGGTGCCTACCGGGTGAAGGACGGCAAGCGGGTCTGGTACGACGACAACGCCGAGCGTTACCTCGCCCTGTGTTCGCCGAGCGTCGCGGACGGCACCGTCTACCTCGGCACCGGCGCCGGCCTGGTGCACGCCTTCGACGCGGCGACCGGCAGGCAGCGCTGGGGCGTCGAGGTGGGCTTCAGCGCGATCGACGACAGCCCGGCGATCACCGACGACCTGCTCGTCGTCGGCGACTTCCGCACCGGCGTCCACGCCCTGAACCGGAGCGACGGCATGCGGCGCTGGCACCTCGCCGGCCCGCACGGCGCCTCCGCCGTCACGGTCGCCGGCGCCGACGCCTGGGTGGTCGGCCTGGCCCGCAACCGTTCGCTGCTGCGCCTCGACCTGGCCACCGGCACGGTGCACTGGCGCCGGGCCCTGAACGCCACGGGCGGCAGCCCGGCCTACGCGGACGGCGTGGTGTACGTGACCACTGCCAAGGGCACCGTCCTGGCGCTCGACGCCCTCACCGGCCGCCGCCCCGGCCGGCGGCAGCGGCGGCGGCTGTGACAGGTCGCGGGGAGCGGTCGCCGCCACCTTCATGGCGCGCCACCCCGCCCATCGTTGGCGGACGCGCTCGGCAATCGGGCTGGCACGCAGGGGAGTTGAGTACGGCAGCGGATTGCGGCGCGGGGTGCGGGCGGGACAGGGTGTGGGCGCAGACGCGCGTGCGAGTCGAGAGGACCCCTGCTGGTGAAGGCTTTCCTGGAGAAGGTGGCGACGAACCTCGTCTACCTCGTCGGCATGCTGGCGAACCCGCTCCTCAACGGCGCGCAGGAGCTGCGGGCGTCGCGCTGGCCCACCGAGCGGCGCAAGCTCAGGCTGATCGACTCGCCGACGGCGCGGGCGGCCCGGGCGGCGGAGCGGGAGCGGTTCCGGGGGCTGGTCGAGGCGCTGGGGGCGGTGGAGGGGGTCGAGCACGTGCTGACCCAGGTCCTGGACCAGTCCACCCGCCCGACCTTCCACGGCCTGGACCACCCCAGGGACACGCTGCTGGTCTGCCGGATCCACGCCCGCGCCTACTTCGTCGTCCGGGAGGACATCCTCGACGTCCTGCCCCGGATCGCCGCGGCGAACGTGGCCGACTGGCAGGCCCACGGCCAGGGGCCGGACCCGGAAGGGAGCCTCGACCACGCGCTGCGCTGGTACCGCGACGGCGGCATCGACGCCGACGGCCGGCGGATGCACTCCCCCTGCCTGTCCAGCCCCGGCGCCAAGCTGACCTGGGACCGGCCCGGCATCCCGCCCCGGGACCCGATCCCGGCGGGCCCGTACGTCAACCGGCTCTTCGTGCTGGAGCAGACCCCGCCGGACGCGGACGCGGCGCGGCTGCTGGCCGAGGCCCGCGCGGGCGGGCGGGGCACGGTCCTGGAGCTGGCGTTCGGCGCGAACTGGGTCGACCACTGCCAGTACCACAAGGTGGCGCGCGGCGGGTTCCTGGGGCGCGGACGGCTCTGAACGGGTGAGGGTTCCCGGCCCGGCCCCGCAGGCCGGGCCGGGAACCCTCACCCGTTCAGCCGCGGCTCAGCACTGGGGGCGGCGGCCGTGGTTGGCCCCGCGCCTGGCCCTGGCCTTCTTCTTGCGGCGGCGCTTCGACGACATGGCCACTCCTCTCGCAACCGGGACACCCGAACCGGGACGGCCCCGGGCTACCACCGTTCCACACCCGGGCGGTCCCGGCCCGTCGAGCGGCCTGCCGAGCGGCTCGTCGAGTAGCCGTCGAGTGGCCCGTCGATCCGCCTCCGCCCACCTCTGCCCGGCGCCGGGCGGCGTCAGTCGGGCAGGTTCCCGTTGCCGCCCAGGTTCGCCACCATGCGGCGCAGCACGTTGACCGTGGTCACGAACTCGTCGGTGCCGATGCCCTCGTGGGCGCGCTCGTTGACCTCCAGGTTGCGTTCGCGGGCGCGCAGGCGCCCGGCCTCGCCCTCCTCGGTGAGGGTGAGGGCCCCGGTGGCGTCCTCGGTGAGCCAGCCGCGGGCGATCAGGTCGTCGAAGACGGCGTCGAAGGCGGTGTCCTGGTCGTCGTAGGGGGTGAGCCGCTCGATCAGGGCCGTGCGGGTCCAGCCGCCGGGGCGGCCGGCGGCGTGGTTGAGCGTCCACCAGTGCGGCTGGGTGAGGCCTTCCACCGCCAGTTGTCCGCGCAGGCCCTCCACCACGAGGAGGCGGTAGACCTGCCCGGTCCAGGCCCCGATGGGCTGGGCGGCGATGACCTGCGGGTCGTACGTCTCGATCGTCACGTCCGGTACTCCTCTTCGGCTTCCCCTGATCGTCAGGGCACGACCGACCGTAGGACCTCAAGTCCGCTTGAGGTCAAGGAAGCTGACCCTGGTGTGGTCAACTCCCTTCTAGACCGGCCGACATGAAGACCGCACCGACGCTCGCCACCGCCCTCGCCCTGTCCGCGGCCACCGTGCTCACCGCGGCTGCCCCCGCCTCCTCCGCTCCCTCCTCCGGCCGGCGAGGTACCGCAACGCGGCCGCCTCCCGACAGCCCCCTGCCCCCGGCGGTTCGCCGGGGGCAGGGGGTGGGGGCCGGGGCCCGCGGGGGCCGGCCGTCAGCCGTGCGAGAAGGTGATGCGCGGCAGCACCCGGTCCAGCCGGCGCGGGGGTCGCCGGTGCGCCTCCCCCCT
>NZ_JBSFKF010000024.1:0-129501 GCF_053598415.1 Kitasatospora sp. NPDC001132
GCCCGCCCCCGTGTGCCGGGGCCCCCCCCCCCCGGGGGCGGCCCGGCCCCACCCCCCCTTCGGCCTCCCCGCCCCAGGCCGGCCCGCGCACCTCCGAGGTGCGCGGGCCGACGTGCGCGGCGAACCCACCTTCCGTAGATTGGGGTGATGTGGCTCGAACCAGCTCGCGGCCGACACGGCCGCCCGCACGGCGAGCATCCGATCCTCGCCCTGCCGGCTCGTCCGCCGTGCTGTTGGGCCCCGCCCGGTGATTCCCGCCGCCGCGCCGTCTCGACGCGTCCGGCTCGCAGCGGCTGCCGTCGAGTGATGAACTCCCCGGCCGGCCGAGGGCTCACCGGGAACTCCGCCCGTCAGGAGGCAGTCCCATGGCCGTTCTGTGCAAACCGGCGATAGCTGTGCCGGAGCACGTCATCACCAACGAGGAAACCCTCGAACTGGCACGTCGACTCCACCACGACCATCCCCAGCTCGATCTGGCGTTGCGCCTCATCAAGAACACCAGAGTGCGGAAGCGGCATCTGATCCAACCCATCGACGTGGTGCTGAAGCACCCGGGGCTGGACGAGCGGAGCGCCGTCTTCGAGGCCGAGTCCAGGGCCCGCGTCCCGACGGTCGTACTCAGGGCCCTCGAACATGCCCAAGTGGAGCCGTCCCAGATCGACCTGATCATCTATGTGTCGTGCACCGGTTTCATGATGCCGTCGCTCACGGCGTGGCTGATCAACAAGCTGGGCTTCCGGCCGGAGACCCGGCAGCTGCCGATCGCACAACTGGGCTGTGCGGCCGGCGGTGCGGCGGTGAACCGGGCCCATGACTTCTGTTCGGCCTACCCGGGCGCCAACGTGCTGATCGTGGCCTGCGAGTTCTGCTCGCTGTGCTACCAGCCCACCGACCTGGGCGTGGGATCGCTGCTGTCCAACGGCCTGTTCGGCGACGGGGTCGCCGCCGCCGTGGTCCGCGGCGAGGGCGGGACCGGGATCCGGTTGGAGCGTAACGGCTCCTACCTCATCCCGCACACCGAGGAGTGGATCTCCTACGCGGTCCGCTCCACCGGGTTCCACTTCCAGCTGGACAGACGGGTGCCGGGGACGATGGAGCCCCTCAGCCCGGCCCTGCGTGCGGTGGCGGAGCAGCACCAGTGGGACGTGGGCAGACTGGACTTCTACATCGTCCACGCCGGCGGCCCACGGATCCTGGACGACCTGAGCCACTTCCTGGAGGTGCCGTCCGAGGCCTTCCGCTTCAGCCGGGCCACCCTCACCGAGTACGGCAACATCGCCAGTGCGGTCGTGCTCGACGCCCTGGCCCGGATGTTCGACGAGAGGTCGGCTCTCGACGGCCACCACGGGCTGCTGGCCGGGTTCGGCCCGGGTATCACCGCCGAGATGTCCCTGGGCACCTGGGCATCGTCCGATTCCTGACGCGCGAAGGGGAGCGCTCCTCCATCCGGCCCCCCGTCCGGCCGCCGGCGTACCCCGACCGGTCGATCCGGACGGGGTTCGGTGCCGGCGCACCGCCGTGGCAACAACGCGGGGCCCGACTCCTGTGTTTGCCTTCGGCTCTGGAGGTGTGCCTGTGAAGATCGGAGACGGAACGCCCGGGAGAAGTACTCCCCCCACTGTCCCACGACGGCCGCTGCTGGCGGCGGCCGGGCTGGCGCCGGTGCTGGTCGGCCTGGGAGGTGACACCGCCGCACAGTCGGCTACAGCCCGGGCGCCCGACGGTGGTCAGCCGGCCGTGCCGGTGCCCACCCCGGTGCCCACCACCGAGGCGGACTGGGTCGACGTCGTGCGGGCTCTCGGCCGGCCGGGCAGGCTCATCCGCGGGACCTACCACCACACGCCCTTCCCCCGGCACGACCTGCACGTGGTCAGCCGCGGCGTCGTCGTCAGCACCGGGCTCGCACTGGGCTCGCACGTCTCCTTCGCCCGGTACGACGACGGCGGCACGCTGCTGATGGGCGATCTGGTGGTCACCGCAGACGAACTGCCGGCCCTGACCGACGCCCTCCACGCCCACGGGATCGCCCAGACCGCCATCCACAAACACCTGCCGGCCCAGACTCCTGACATCTGGTGGACCCATGTCTGCGCACACGGCCATGATGCCGCGGCACTGGCCCGCGGGCTGCGGACCGCGCTCGACTCCACCGGCACTCCACCGCCCCACCCGCCCCGGCCCCACCCGCACCGCCCCCTCGATCTGGACACCGCCGGCATCGATGCCGCGCTGGGCGCCAAGGGCACGAGCAGCGAGGACGTCTACGCCTGCATCTTCGTCCGCCGCGAGACCATCATGGAGGAGGGGCACGTCCTGCCGGCCGGCCTGGGCGCGACCTCGGCCTTCAACTTCCAACCGCTCGGCGGGGGACGGGCCGCGCTCAGCGGCGATCTCTCCATGGTCGCCGCCGAGGTCCAGCAGGCGCACGCGGCGCTGCGGAGGGGCGGTATCGACCTGGTCGAACTCCACAACCACGGTCTGACGGACGAACCGCGCCTCTTCTTCACCCACATCTGGGCCGAGGGCGATGCCGTGGCCCTGGCCAGAGCGGTCCGCCCCGCGGTCGCCGCCACCAATGCCGTGCCGGCCACCACCTGACCGACCGGCACCGGTGGCAAGCCTCGGCCATGCCCGACGAGCGCGGCCGGCTGCCGGGAGCGCACCCGGGGCTCCCCCGCCCCCGCGCCAAGTGGCCGCCGGCCGTCCCGAGGGGGCGCCCCGGTTCCCGGCAGGTTCGGTCGCGATGCGGAGCGCACCAAGCTCACTGATACTGAGCCCGATGGTCGGTGACGGAGCGCAGCGCTGTTGCCACGATCCGCGCCCGGCCGTGCGCCGTCGTGGGCGCAGCAGCCGCTGGGCGGGGCGGACGGACGCCACGACCGGCGACCACCTGCTCGGCGGCGCACCGACCGCCGAGTCCTGGACGGAGAAACCGAGGATGCTGAACCGACGAGACCTCCTCAGGGCCGCCACCGTAGGCGGCCCTGTGGTCGCCCTCTTCCCATGGAGCCTCACACCGAGCCCGGCCCATGCCGCGCCGGCCGCACTGCCGGCCGGTCCGGCCAGGTCGGGGCCCAGGAGGCGGGCCGCCCGCATCGTCCCCTTCGAGCACGCCATGCGGGTGCCCCCGGTGCTGAGTCCGGTGTCGCGGACGGACTCCTCGGACCTGTACCGGCTGCGGATGGCCGAGACGGAGGTGGAGATCGTCAAGGGGCTGCTGACCACCGTCCGGACCTTCGGCGGCTGCTTCCCCGGTCCGACCATCCGGGCGGTCAAGGGCCGGGAGGTGGTGGTCCAGCAGACCAATGACCTGAGCGTGCACACCTCCGTCCACCTGCACGGCGGCAATGTGCCGTCGCGGTACGACGGCCTGCCGATGGACCTCGTCGAGCCCGGCGAGACCCGCGAGTACCGCTACCCCAACGAACAGGTGGCCGCCTCGCTCTGGTACCACGACCACGCGCACCAGCTGGAGGCCGAGAACGTCTACCGCGGTCTGGCCGGCGCCTACCTGCTCAGCGACCCGCACGAGAGCGGCCTGCCGCTGCCGAGCGGCGAGTTCGACATCCCGCTGCTGATCCGGGACGCCCGGATCGAGACGGACGGCAGGCTGGTCTACACCGACCCGTACGAGTGCCCGCACATGCTGGTCAACGGCAAGGAGCGGCCCTACTTCGAGGTGGCGGCGCGCAAGTACCGCCTGCGGGTCTTCAACGTCTCACCCAACCGCCACATATCGCTGCGCCTCGCCGACGGCGAGCCGTTCACCCAGATCGCCTCCGACGGCGGGCTGCTCGCCGGGCCGGTGCAGTTGGAGGAACTGACCCTGTCCGGCGCCGAACGCGCCGAGATCGTGGTGGACTTCGCCCGCTACCCGGTCGGCGAATCGGTGGTACTGGAGAACACGGCCGCGCTGGAGACCGAGCGGTCCGAGGTGCTGCGCTTCGACATCACCCGGGAGGCCGAGGACCGTAGCCGGATCCCGGACGTCCTGGCCACCCTGCCGCCGGTCCCGGAGGCGACGGTGCACCGGGAGTTCTGGCTGACGACCTTCCCGGACACCAGGATCAACGGGCGCAAGTACGACCCGGACCGGACCGACGTGCGGACCACCCTCGGCTCCAGCGAGATCTGGACGATCCACAACCACCTCACCCGCCGGCCGGCCGGGGTCTTCCACGCCCCCCACTCCTTCCACACCCACCTGGTGCGGTTCCGGGTGCTGGACCGCGACGGGGAGCCGGTCGGCCCGGCCGAGGCCGGGCTGAAGGACACTGTCCCGATCCATCCGGGCGAGACCGTCCGGATCGCCATGACCTGGGGCGACTACCCGGGCCAGTACGTCTATCACTGCCACCACCTGGTGCACTCCTCGCACGGCCAGATGGGCCGGATCGACGTGCTGGCCTCAGCGCCGGAAGACTCCGACCAAGAGTCGGACGATACCGGCTCGTCCTCGTCCTCGGATGCCTCCGGCTCCGGAGCCGGCCGGTCCGGATCGTCGGCGTCCGGAACGGGTCGGCGGCGACGGCGGCAGCCTCAGCACGGTCGATACCGCCACGGGCACCGCGTCGGTGTCCGGGCCTGACCCTGTCGGCATCCCGGCGTGCGACTTCCTGCGATCACGGTCGTGAGCCGGTCTCGCGGGCACCCGGGGCCCGCGAGACTCCCGAGGAGTGCGGAGCGGTGGGCAGTGCCGCGTTCACGGCCCCGCGATCGCGCCACGGGGCCGGGCGGCGGATCAGCCACCGGGCCCAGGGGCCCGTCGTTCGCCGAACCTAGGACGTGCCAAGGGCCCAGCTCTCCGGGTCGGTCCAGGCGGACAGGGTGCGGCGGCTCTCGAAACGGCACTCGCGGCCGGTCAGCGGGTCGGTGAACTCGACAGCGGAGGCGAGGAGCTGGAGCGGGCGGCGGAAGTCGTCCGGAGCCGGTTCCGGCAGCACCACCGGGTACACCGGGTCGCCGAGGATCGGCACGCCGAGCCCGCACATGTGCAGGCGCAGCTGGTGGGTGCGTCCGGTGAGCGGGCGGAGCCGGTAGCGGGCGAGGCCGTCACGGTGGTCGAGCAGATCGATCCGGCTCTCGCTGTTCGGCGGGGCGTCGACCTCGCGGGCCGCGATCACGCCCCGTTCCTTGACGATGTGGCTGCGGACGGTGCGCGGCAGGTTCAGTGCCGGGTCGTAGGGGGCGACGGCCCGGTACTCCTTGCGGACCAGCCGGTCGCGGAAGAGGGTCTGGTAGGCGCCGCGGTCCTCCGGCCTGACCACGAACATGGCCAGGCCGGCGGTGAGCCGGTCGAGCCGGTGGGCGGGGCTCAGCGCGGGCAGGTCGAGGGCGTGCCGCAGCCGGGAGAGGGCCGTCTCGACGACGTGCCTGCCGCGCGGGGTGGTGGCCAGGAAGTGCGGCTTGTCGACGACGACCAGGTGATCGTCCCGGTGCAGCACCTCCAGGTCGAACGGGACGCGGACCTCGTCCGGCAGGTCCCGGTAGAACCACAGGTGCGCGCCGGGCCGGAACGGCGCGTCGGGCGCGACCGGCCCGTCCTCGCCGACGATCTCCCGCCCGTGCAACGCCGCGTCGATCCGCTCGGCCGCCACGGCCGGCAGCCGCTCGACCAGGTGGGCGCGAACGGTCGGCCAGGGGCCCTCGGCCGGCAGCCGCAGGTGCACCGGGTCCACGCCGTTGCGCTGTGGGAGGGGGGAGGCCGGGCGGCGGCTCTTTCGTCTCATCTCGCGGCCCAGCCTAGTCGGGTGCGCCCGGCCGTCCTCGTCCGAGGTGCCGCCCGCGGGGGCGCAGAGCAGAGTGGACAGTAGGCCCGCCCAGCCGCTCAGTTCTGGAGGACGCGTGACCGCCGCCGACGGCTCGGCCGGTATGCCGCCGCTGCACGTGCCGCGACGCACCCGGCTGCTGCTGCACGTCTCCTTCGCGCTGCTGGTCGGCGCCGTCGTGGCCGATCTGGTGACCGGCCCCGGCACGACGCTCTCCCCCGTCCTCGCGGTGGCGCCGGTGCTGGCCGGAGCGACCACCCGCACGGCCCGGGTGCCGCTGATCGCCGGGGTGATCGCCGTCCTCGCGGTCGGGCTGCTGGAGTCCACCAACACCGATCTGCCGACCGGGGTGCACGTCACCGCGCTGATCACGGTGCTCGCCGCGACGCTGGCCAGTGCCGCCAGCGTCGTCCTGGTGGCGGCCCGCGAGCGCGAGCTGTTCCAGGTCCGGACGGTGGCCGAGGCGGCGCAGCGGGCCCTGCTGCGCCCGCCGCCGGACCGGATCGGGCCGCTGCGCCTGGCCGTGCGGTACGTGGCGGCGGCCGCCGGGGCCCGGATCGGCGGGGACCTGTACGCCGTGGAGGAGACCCGCTTCGGGGTGCGCATCCTGCTCGGGGACGTCCAGGGGCACGGCCTCCCGGCGGTGGAGACGGCGGCGGACGTCCTCGGGGTGTTCCGCGAGGCCGCGCGGACCGAGTCCGACCCCGGGCGGCTCGCCGAGCGGCTGGACGCGGCGCTGGCCGCCCGGCCGTCGGACGAGGGCCGGTTCGCCACCGCGCTGCTGCTCGACGTGGCGCCGGACCGGGGGCCGGTGCGGCTGGTGAACTGCGGCCACCCGCCCCCGCTGCTGCGCCGGGCGGGGCGGGTGAGCGAGCTGGAGCCACCGTTCCCGGCGCCTCCGCTGGGGCTGCTCGGGCTCACCGGCGACGCGTACCCGGACCGTCGGTTCGACCCGGAGCCGGGCGACCTGCTGCTCCTGCACACCGACGGCGTCTCGGAGGCCCGGGACGCCGGGGGCCGGCTCTACCCGATCGCGGAACGGCTGCCCGGCCTGCACGGCGGCACCCCGGCGGACCTGCTGGACGCCGTGCTGGCGGACGTCGGCGGCTGGGTCGGGGACGCCGGGCTGTCCGACGACGCGGCGGTGCTGGCGATCCGCTGGGAGCCGTGACGGTGACGGGAGGCCGACTGTCAGTGGTGTGTGCAAGGCTTCGCGCACGGTCGGGTGGTGCCCGGCCGCCACGGTCGGCGCGCCCGTCGGCCGTGGAGACGTCCGACGAAGGGAGCGTGCCATGGGTGCCACGGCGAGCGGGTCGTTCGAGCTGACGGCGTTCGAGCCGGTGGAGACGGAGGAGCGGGAGGGCGCGTCCTTCGGGCGGGTCGTCGTCGCCAAGACCTTCACCGGCGGGCTGAGCGGGGCGAGCGAGGTGCGGATGCTCTCGGTCACGGGCCCCACCGGCAGCCCGGCCTCGTACGTCGCGGTGGAGCACGTGACGGGTGAACTGGGCGGGCGCAAGGGCTCGTTCGTGCTCCAGCACGCGGCCTGGGACACGACCGGTACGACGATACGCGTGGTGCCGGGCACGGGCACGGGCGAGCTGGCCGGGATCACCGGGGAGTTCCTGCTCACCGTCGACGAGTCCGGCACCCACACCTACGTCCTGGAGTACGAGCTGGGCTGACGCCGGCTGCGGCGCGCGCAGCCGGCTGCCCGAGCCGTCAGAGGACGGGCTGGCCCGCCTCCAGCCGCTGGATCGCGGTCCGGACCGCGTTCGTGAAGCTCCAGAACAGCGGCAGGGTGTTGGTCGCCCGCTCGGCGCGGGTGTTCTTGCCCGGCGCGAACATCGCGACCCGCAGGTCGGTGGTCATCTCCAGCTGGGCGCCCATCCCGAGCAGGCTGCGGTTGCAGATGTTGTCCGGGGAGATGCCCGCGATCTCCTCCTCGCCGGAGGCGGTCACGGCCCGGATGCCCGCCGCCGCGAACTCCTCCATCAGGTACTGCCGGAGGGTGGAGTTCAGGCCGCCGACGAGCACGGCCTGGGCGCCGGCCTCCAGGCCGGCCTGGGCGGCGGTGCAGCCGTGCAGCGACACCACGTTGCGGCTGCCGGCGCACATCGCGCGGGCCACCGCGTCGTCGCAGTGGGTCGAGGTGACGTGCAGTTCGCTGTTGTTGGAGGAGCGCAGGCCCTCGAACATCCAGAAGTCGTGCACCGGCCCGGCGGCCGGGGTCGGGGTGAGGTCGGCGGGGTGGTAGCCGGAGATGGCCAGGCACAGTTCGGAGGTGCCGACCTCGATGCCGCCGCCGTGCGGGGCGATGACGGTGGTCCGGACGAACGGCGTACGGCTCTGCAGGCTCTGGTCGTCGATCAGGTGCCTGCGGTAGCGGCGGCCGTAGTCCACGCCCTCGACCACGGTCGAGCTGGCGTAGAGGGCCGTGTTGGAGGGGTAGAGGTCGGCGGCGGCGCTCGCGGGGGTGCTTCCCACGGCAGCGCCGAGGGTGCTGAGGGCCGGGGCCGCGGCGAGCGCGGCGATCAGGGTTCGACGATTGATCACGGTCAGGGATCATGACAGGAGGTGGGCGATAGGCAAAGACCCCGTAACGCCGTCACCAAGTCGACGCCATGTCACGGCGGGATCGGCCTGACGGTGCGACACCGGCTCGACGGACGCGGGCCGCGTCCCCTGGAGCGCCCGCCCACGCTGTCACGATGATGCGATCAGTGCACGATCGACATCGGAGGGTGGCACATGCCCGGCACGGCGGTGGATCGTACGACGGCGGTGAACGCGGAGCCGGAGACGGTCGAGCAGGTGGTCGGCCGGCTGCGGGAGATCGGGGCGGCGCTGCCCCCGGCCGACGGGGTGGCGGTCTTCGACCGGCTCTACCTCACCGTGACGGAGGCGGTCCTCGAACGGCTGGGCGCCGGGTACTTCGCCGACCCGCCGGCGGTGGCCGAGCTGGACGTGCTGTTCGCCGGGCGGTACCTGCGGGCCGTGGCCGCCGACGCGGCCGGGCAGGAGCCACCCGCCTGCTGGCGGCCGCTGTTCGCGCTGCGCGCCCACCCGGGCGTGCACCCGCTGCAGTTCGCGCTGGCCGGAATGACCGCCCACATCCAGCACGACCTGCCGCTGGCCGTCGTGGACACCTGCCGCCGCCGGGGCTGCGGGCCGGCCGACGTCGAGGAGGACTACCGCCGGATCAACCGGGTGCTGGCCGAGGTGGAGACGGCCGCCCGGGAGCAGCTGATGCCCGGGCCCGACCTGCTGGAGCTCGCCGAGCCGCTCACCCACCTGCTCGGCGCCTGGTCGGTCGAGGCCGCCCGCGAGAGCGCCTGGGGCGCCGTCGAGGCCCTGTGGGGCCTGCGGCACCTGCCGGGCGCCGCCCAGGCCTTCGCCGCCGCGCTGGACGGTTCGGTCGGACTGCTCGGCCGCGCCCTGCTGCTCCCGCTCGGGTCCCTGCTCCCACCCGAGCCGGGCACCGGGAACGCCGGGGGCACCGGGCCGGAGGACGGCCAGGGCGCCCTCCCGGGCACCGGGCACCCCGCAGCGGCCGCAACCGCGGCCGCGGCCGTCCGGCTCCCCGAGGCGAGGAACCGGACGGCCCGCCGCGATCAGGCCCAGCTGGAGTGCAGCGGCTTGCCCTCGGCGTAGCCCGCCGCGCTCTGGATGCCCACGATGGCCTTCTCGTGGAACTCCTCCAGGCTGCCGGCGCCCGCGTAGGTGCAGGAGCTGCGGACGCCCGCGATGATCGAGTCGATCAGGTCCTCGACACCCGGCCGGGCCGGGTCGAGGAACATCCGGGAGTGCGAGATGCCCTCCTCGAACAGCGCCTTGCGGGCCCGGTCGTACGAGGAGTCCTGGGCGGTGCGGTTGCTCACCGCGCGGGCCGAGGCCATGCCGAAGCTCTCCTTGTACTGGCGGCCGTCGGCGTCGGTCTGGAGGTCGCCCGGGGACTCGTAGGTCCCGGCGAACCAGGAGCCGATCATCACGTTGGAGGCGCCGGCGGCCAGCGCCATCGCGACGTCGCGCGGGTGGCGCACGCCGCCGTCGGCCCAGACGTGCTTGCCGAGCCGGCGGGCCTCGGCGGCGCACTCCAGGACGGCGGAGAACTGCGGCCGGCCGACGCCGGTCATCATCCGGGTGGTGCACATGGCGCCGGGGCCGACGCCGACCTTGAGGATGTCGGCACCCGCCTCGACCAGGTCGCGGACGCCGGCGGCGGAGACCACGTTGCCGGCCACGATCGGGATCTGCGGGTCCAGGCCGCGCACCGCGCGCAGCGCGCTGATCATGGACTCCTGGTGGCCGTGCGCGGTGTCGACGACCAGCACGTCGGCACCGGCGTCGATCAGCGCCTTGGCCTTGCCCGCGACGTCGCCGTTGATGCCGACGGTGGCGGCGATCCGCAGCTTGCCGGCCGCGTCCACGGCCGGGGTGTACAGGGTGGCGCGCAGCGCGCCCTTGCGGGTGAGGATGCCGACCAGCCGGCCCTCGCCGTCCACCACGGGGGCGAGCTTGCGGTGCGCCCCGGAGAGCTTGTCGAAGGCGGTCCGCGGGTCGATGGCCTCGTCCAGCACCAGCAGCTCGCGGGACATGATGTCGGCCAGGCTGGTGAAGCGGTCCACGCCCTGGCAGTCGGATTCGGTGACCACGCCGACCGGCCTGCCGTCCTCGACCACCACGACGGCGCCGTGCGCGCGCTTGGGCAGCAGCGAGAGCGCCTCGGCCACGGTGGCGCCGGGGGCGAGCGTGATCGGGGTGTCGAAGACGAGGTGGCGCTGCTTGACCCAGGAGACGACCTCGGCGATGACCTCGGTGGGGATGTCCTGCGGGATGGCGACCAGGCCGCCGCGGCGGGCCACGGTCTCGGCCATCCGGCGGCCGGCGATGGCGGTCATGTTGGCCACGACCAGCGGGATGGTGGTGCCGGTGCCGTCGTTGGAGCAGAGGTCGACGCCCTGCCGGGAGCCCACGGCGGAACGGCTGGGGACCATGAAGACGTCGTCGTACGTGAGGTCGTACGAGGGCTTGAGGTCGTTCAGGAAGCGCATGAAGAAGGGCTCTCTGGCTGGGGGATACACCTCGGGTGCGGTTGCGGCGGTGCCGCCGGAGCGCACTCGGGCGCCCGGCACCCAGCATTCGATTCTCCGTGAGGGTGGGGAGCAAAAGCCAGTTCGAGCAGCATTGCTGGGGCTGTGCACAATCCGTGATCAATGCTCCGCGCGTAGACATGGAGGATCCTCCAAAGACCCCCTCCGACGTCCGGTTTTCGCCCCGGTCCGGAGCGCTCCCGTAGCATTCACGCGGTAACGGGCATGGCTTCACGCGTGTGGGCGTGGCGAACGGGAAAGCGACAGCAGGCGTGGGCATCGGGCAGACCGACATCCGGCAGACGGACATCGAGCAGACGGACATCGAGCAGGACCGGGTCGAGGGCAGCGGGGATGAGATCGACTACGGTCCCGGCCTCGACCCCGAGCGGCTGAAGCTCTGCCTGGAGGTGCTCGCGGAACTCGACGAACTGCACGTGGACCACCCGGACGCGATCACCGTCCGCCAGGCCGTCGGCGGCATATTCCGAACCCTCAAGCAGCGCCGCCGCCAGGAGACCCGGGCCCGCAAGACCGCCAACGACCGCGCGGTCACCGCCCGCACCGCCACCGGCGCGCCCACCCGGATCGACGACGAGACGGCCGGCGCCTTCGGCCTGACCACCGTCACCACCACCGAGATCGCCGGCATCCTGGAGCGCCCGCGCTCCTGCTACACCTGCAAGCAGCGGTACGTCGAGGTCGACGCCTTCTACCACAACCTCTGCCAGGACTGCGCGGTCAAGAACCGCTCCCGCCGGGACGCCCGCGCCGACCTCACCGGCAAGCGCGCGCTGCTCACCGGCGGCCGCGCCAAGATCGGGATGTACATCGCGCTGATGCTGCTGCGCGACGGCGCCCACACCACCATCACCACCCGCTTCCCCAACGACGCGATCCGCCGCTTCAAGGCGATGCCGGACAGCGCCGACTGGATCCACCGCCTCAAGATCGTCGGCATCGACCTGCGCGACCCGGCCCAGGTGATGGCGCTGGCCGACGAGGTCGCCGCCGACGGCCCGCTGGACATCCTGATCAACAACGCCGCGCAGACCGTGCGCCGGCCGCCGGAGTCCTACCGCGAGCTGGTCAACGCCGAGTCCGCACCGCTGCCGGCCGGCGAGCTGCCGCAGGCCACCACGATCGGCCGCTTCGGCAGCGGCAGCGTCGACCTGCCCGCCCTCCCCCACCAGGCGAGCGGCGACCCGCAGCGGATGGCCGCCGAGGACGTCACCTCGCTCGCCCTGGTCACCGGCTCCGCCACACCCGCCCGGATCGCGGCCGGCACCGCGATCGACGCCGGCGGCCTGGTCCCCGACCTCGCCGACACCAACAGCTGGGTGCAGACCGTCTCGGAGGTCGGCCCGATGGAGCTGCTGGAGGTCCAGCTCTGCAACTCCACCGCGCCGTTCATCCTGATCAGCCGGCTGCGTCCGGCGATGGCCGCCTCCGGTTCCCGCCGCAAGTACGTCGTCAACGTCTCCGCCATGGAGGGCGTGTTCTCCCGCGGCTACAAGGGCGCCGGCCACCCGCACACCAACATGGCCAAGGCCGCGCTCAACATGCTCACCCGCACCAGCGCGCAGGAGATGTTCCAGACCGACGGCATCCTGATGACCGCCGTCGACACCGGCTGGATCACCGACGAGCGCCCGCACCCGGACAAGATGCGCCTCGCCGACGAGGGCTTCCACGCCCCGCTCGACCTGGTCGACGGCGCGGCCCGGGTGTACGACCCGATCGTGCGCGGCGAGGCGGGCGAGGACCTGTACGGCTGCTTCCTCAAGGACTACGAGCGCGCCAACTGGTGACCGACTGAAGGAGATGGCGAGTTGAGCACAGCACCGACCGTACCCACCGCACCGCCCCCGCCGACCGCGCCGCTGCTCGGCGCCGGGATCGTCGTGCCCACCGGGGACGGCCGGGTGCTGCTCGGCCGGCGGATCACCGCCGGCGAGCCGCCCACCTGGAGCCTGCCCGGCGGCAAGGTCGACCTCGGCGAGTCCTTCGAGCAGACCGCGGCCCGCGAACTCGCCGAGGAGACCGGCATCGTGCTGCCCGCCGCGGCGATGCGGGTGCTCGCCGTCCACCTCGACCACGAGCTCGGCCGGCCCCGGCTGACCGCCGCCGTGCTGGCGCCGCCCAACCTGGCCGAGGCCCTGGTCACCGAGCCGCACGCCTGCGCCGGCTGGGAGCGCTTCCCGGTGGACGCGCTGCCGGAGCCGATGTTCTACCCGTCCGTGCTGGTCCTCGGCAGCTGGCTGCCCGGGCTGGCCGTGGCGCGGGCGGACGGGACGCACGGCTACCCCGTCGCCCGCTGACGGCGGGCGACGGGGCGGCACAGGGCACAGGGCAGCGGGCAGCGGGCAACGGCCGGAGCCGGGATCAGCCGTTACGGGCCGCCTCGGCCCCGGTGATCCGCTTCAGCAGCGGCAGCGTCGAGGCGATGATCCCGAGCGAGGCGACCAGCCCGAAGCCGGTCAGCCCGTAGTACACCGCCCCCGGGGACACCAGGTCGTACTGCATCTGCGACTTGAGGAACATCGCCGCCGCCGCGAAGCCGGTGCCGATCGCGATCGCCGACACCACCAGTAGCGGCAGCGCGCTCTCCAGCCCGATCACCCGCTGGAGCAGCCGCAGCGGTGCCCCGGTGAGCCGCAGCATCGCGAACGGGCGGCGGCGGTCCGAGAGCCCGGCCACCACGCTCACCGCGAGGCTGCACCCGGCGATCGGCACGGTGGTCAGCAGCACCACGTGCGCCAGCTGCCGCCAGGCCCGGAGCCGCTTCTGGGCCTCGGTGCCCCAGTCCTCGGCCATCCTGGCCTCGTACCTCGGGTAGGCCTCGGCGAACAGGGTGCGCAGTCGCTCCTTGGCCGAGGAGGAGCCGTCGGTGGTCGCGTAGAGCAACTTCACCGGAAGCGCGGCGGCCTCGGTGGCCGGGACCGGCGCGGTCGGCCACTCCTGGTTCGTGCCCTCCTGGAGGTCGAGGAATTGCTGGACGGGAACGGTCGCCACCGCCGCTCCGGGCGCGCAGTGCCCCAGCACCGGCACCTGTGCCAGATCCGAGCAGAGCACCAACGCGGGCGCGGGAAAGCGGGGTCGGGCCGGGTCGGCACCGATCCGTGTCGGGTTGTCGTGTGCCGACGCCAGCCCCCGGAAGCCCGGGACGGCCCGGGCGGAGGCCACCAGGGAGTCCGGTACGGCGCCGAGCGTCTCCGCGGAGTCCAGCCGGTGCGGGAGGTCGACGACCGACTTGCGGACCTCCGGGTCGCCACTCAGCTCGGCTCCCCGGTTGGCGTCGATGGTCCCGATGATGCCGATGGTCGCACTGGTCACGAACAGGGCCACCACCAGGCCCGCCACCGCGCGGAAGCCCGCCCTCGGATCGTCGGCCAGTCGGCGCACCGCGATCAGCGCGGCCGGCCGACTGGTCCGTAGGGCCACCGCCCGGGCCGCCGCCATGGTCAGCCAGGGCCCGGCGATCACCAGGCCGAGCATCGCCAGCACGAACCCGGTGAGGTAGGCGGCGGCTTGCCCGTCGGAGGTCGACGGCCGGTTGTCGACGAAGTAGCCCAGCTCGGCGAGGCCGAGCAGCAGCGGGACCAGCCGCCAGGCCCGCGGTGGCTTCGGGGTGACCCTCCGGCTGACCCCGAGCGGGGAGATGGTGACCCGGCGCAGCGCTAACCGCGCGGCCAGCGCCGCCGCCACCGGCACGCCCAGCGCGACCACGAGTGCCTGGTCCAGGTGCAGGCCCAGGTCCTCGAGGTAGAACCGCTCCCCGGTGAGCCGCATGCCGGCGACCAGCGGGCGCAGCGCGAGGTGGACGCCGAAGCCCGCGACCGTACCGATCACCGAGGCGACCGTGGACTCGACCGCCGAGATCACCGACACCTGCCGGGGCGTCGCCCCCACCAGCCGCATCGCGGCGAAGCGCTGCTCCCGGGTGGCGGCGGAGAGTCGGGTCGCGGTGCCGATGAAGACCAGCACCGGGAAGATCAGCGCGCCGATCACCACGCTGAGGACGAGGGTCACGGCGTCGCCGTGGACGCCGAAGCCGAAGCAGTCGGCCTCGCACGCGGTCGGCATCGCGGTCGCGATCGCGGTGACCGGCCTGGCCTCCGGGATGCCCTTGAGCTCGTCCACGGTGCGGCCGGCCACCATGGCCAGGGTGTCCGGGGAGGTCAGCGCCTCGGGCCCGATGGTGCCGACCGGCCGGCCCTCGAAGCGGTCGCCCAGTTCGACGGCCGGGGCCTTGCGCAGCAGCTCCGCCAGGGCGGGCGAGGCGTAGTACTCGCCGGGGGCCGGCAGCCCCGTCAGGCCCGGCGGCAGCGGCGAGGTGGGGCCGGTCGGGGCGACGTCGAACTCGACGATCCGCTTGCCCTGGTAGTAGTGGTCGTGGCCGTACCACCAGAGCGGGTCCGCCCGGGCCGTCCCGGTCCAGCCCTTGGAGCCGGTGTTCATCCAGAGCAGCCGCCCGTTGGAGTGGTCGACCGCGTTGAGGCTGGCGAGGCTCGACAGCAGCAGCCCGACCCCGATCGCGACCGCCGCCGCGATCATCAGCAGCCGGGCCACCGCCTCCCGGCCGCCGCTGACGGCCAGTCGGAGCGAGAAGGGGATCACGAGGCCACCGTTCCGGCGGAGAGGGTGCGGGCCCGGCCGTCACGGACGACCGCCTCGCGGTCGCAGTAGGCGGCGACCCTGGCCTCGTGGGTGACCACGATGACGGTGGTGCCCTGTTCCCTGGCCGAACCGACCATCAGCTCCATCACCTGTTCGCCGGTCAGCGAGTCCAGCGCACCGGTCGGCTCGTCGGCGAACAGCACCTGCGGACGGGCCACCAGGCCGCGGGCCAGGGCGACCCGCTGGGCCTGACCGCCCGACAGCTCGCCGGAGCGGCGCCTCTCCAGGCCGTCCAGGCCGAGCCGGGCGAACCACGGACGGGCCTCGGCCAGCGCGGCGGCACGGCGTACACCGTTCAGCAGCAGCGGCAGGGCGACGTTCTCCTCCGCCGTCAACTCCGGTACCAGCTGGCCGAACTGGAAGACGAAGCCGAACCGGTCCCGGCGCAGGGCGCTGCGCCGGGCCTCCGGCATGGTGTCCAGGCGCTGCCCGTTGAACAGCACCTCTCCCTCGTCGGGCACCAGGATGCCGGCCAGGCAGTGGAGTAACGTCGACTTGCCCGAGCCGCTGGGGCCCATGACGGCGAGCACCTCACCGGCCTCCACGGACAGGTCGGCCCCGCGCAGGGCGGGGGTCTCGCCGAAGGAGAGGGTGACGCCGCGGGCCTCCAGGATCGTGGTCATGCCTTCACCTCCGCGGCGAGCGCGTCCAGCCGGGCGGCGGTCAGGTCGATCCAGCGCAGGTCGGCCTCCAGGTGGAACAGGCCGTGGTCGGCGAGCAGGGCGTCCACCAGCGCGCCGGTGCGGCGCAGTTCGGTGAGTTCGCGCATCCGGCGCAGGTGGGCGGCGCGCTGGGTGTCCAGGTAGTGCTCGGCGTCGCGGCCCAGCATCAGGGCCAGCACCACCTTGGTGAACAGCACGGACTGGAGGTTGGGCTCGGGTGCGACCGGCTCCTGGAGCCAGGTCTCGAACTCGGTGGCCCCGGTCTCGGTGATGACGTAGCGCTTGCGCTCGGGCCCGTCGCCGGGCTCCGCCTCGCCGGCCACCACCTTGCCGTCGCGGGCCAGGCGGCCGAGGGTCGAGTAGACCTGGCCGTACGGAAGGGGCTTGCCGCGGCCGAAGAGGGCGTCGTAGTCGCGCTTGAGGTCGTAGCCGTGGCTCGGCTCACGCTCCAGCAGCCCCAGGAGGGTCAAGGGAACACTCATGGGGGAAACATACACCCGGCGTATACTCCGAGTGTATAGCTAGGCAGAATACGGCCCCGACCTGGGAGTTCGTCAGCTTCGCCGCAGGGAGAGGGCGCAGAGCGGGCGGCAGAGCGGGCGGAGGACCGGCACGGAACAGGCAGGGGGTGACCCCACGACCACCCCCTGCCCCATACCTCGACCCGGCGCCCCCACGGCCGAACCGGGCCACGGCCGCGCCCAAGCACCGGGAGGACGCCGCCGATCTCGAGCCTGCCAGGTCCCCACCGTCGGCGCCGAGGGCCGAACGTCCCGACGGCGGGGTCGAGCGGCCCTGGCGGTCCTACGGACGCGCACGAGTCTTGTGCACGAGGGGCCGCCGGGTGGACATTGGGCGTAACCGCCTCGCGTCCCCGCGCCCCTGAGGAGCCCTCACCGTGTCCAGCACCCCCCGTCCGGCCCGGCCCGCGTCGCTCCCCCGACGCGTCGGCCGACAGCTGCGGCGGGCCGTCGGCACCCGGCACGAGCCGCTCGCCCGCCCCCTCGACCGCTCCCGGGCCCGCGCCTGGCTCTGCGCCGTCCTCGGCGCGGTGCTCGCGCTCGCCCTGGCCACGGGCGGCTCCCTGCTCCTCTACCGCAACACCGAGCACCAGGTCGGCGCGGACCGCGGACGGCTGCGGCAGGTCGACGCCGTGGTCCGCGGCCTGCCCGACCGCGCCGCCGCCACTGCCGCCGGCAGCCGCTTCTCCGGCGGCTACAGCAGTCGGGTGGACGTCGACGCGACGTGGACCGCCCCCGACGGCACCCAGCACCTCGGCACCGTCCAGGCCCCGCGCTCCGCCGTCCCCGGCAGCCACGTCGCCGTCTGGGTCGACCCGGCCGGCGCCGCCTCCGCTCCCCCGGCCGACCGGGTGGCCCTCGCCGTCTCCGCCGCCTGCACCGGCGCCGGCGCCCTCCTCGCCCTGCTGGCCCTGGTCGTCCTCGCCCTCCGCCTGCGCCTCCACGCCCTCGACCGCCGCGGTGAGGCCGCCTGGACCGCCGACTGGGCCCGCCTCGAACCCCGCTGGAGCGGCCGCGCCGGCCACCGCAGCGAGGACTGACCGGGCCCCGGGGCCCCGCCCGTCGGTCGCCGGCGACGCCCCGGAAGCAGAGGGGACGACGGCGCGCCGGCGAGGCGGCTCAGCGGGGGTGGGTCCAGGCGGGGGCGGGGGTGGCTCGGGCGGCGCGGTGGGTGAGGACGGCGACGGCGAGGAGGAGGACCAGGGCCAGGGCCAGGGCGAGGGGGACGTTGGTGCGCAGGACCAGGAGGGCGCCGAGGAGGGCCCCGGCGAACATCCAGACGGCGGAGGCGAGGCGGCGGGGGCCGGTGCGGTCGGCGGCGAGGGCCGTGATGGTCATGGTGAGCACGGTGGTGGTGAGGTCGGGGACCTTCAGGGCGCGGACCACCGCGTTCTGGCCGCCCATGGCGAAGCCGAGCAACCCGATCAGGGTGTAGCGGGCCGGGTCGGAGGTGTGGCCGGCCACGGCCGCCAGCACCGTGGCCGCCGTGACCAGCACCGACTGGGCGGCGACGGCGGCGGTCAGCAGGTGCCCGCGGTGGCCGGGCAGCCGGCGGGCGAGGTGGCCGCCGGTCAGGGCACCGAGCAGGAAGGCGACGAGGGCGGCCAGCGAGGCGGTGGCGGAGAGGTTGGCCGCACCGGCCAGGGCGAAGCCGAGGAACACCACGTTGCCGGTCATGTTGGCGACGAAGACGTGGCCGAGTTCGAGGTAGCTGACCGCGTCCACCACTCCGGTGACCACGGTCAGCGCCAGCAGCATCGGCACCAGCGGCCCGTGTTCGGGGTCGGGGGTCGGCATCGGGCCTCCAGCGGGATCGGACGGGGTTCGGACGACGGGGAGCGTACGACAACGGCGGCGAGTGACTGCCCTTCCGCTCAGGCGAGCGCCGGGTTGCCGGGCTCCTCCGGCTCGTCGTCCAGGTGCCAGTGCAGATCGCGCACGCCGGGCTCCAACGACAGCCGGGTGACGACCTGTTCGAGCGCCGGGGTCACCCGGCCGGTGATCGCGACGGTGGCCCGCAGGCTGGTGGCGTCGCCGCTGTCGGTGCGGCGGGCGCGCAGGCCGGTCGGGGCGAGGCCGGAGGCGGCGAGGGCCTGGAGCAGCAGGGCCCTGATGTGGGTCTCGGACTTGCGGTCGCATTCCAGGTGGACGGTGGCGCGGCAGGTGGAGTCCGGGTCGCTGCCGGACTGCGGGGCCCGGTCGAGGAGCCGGCCGGCCGGGCGCAGCACCAGGTGGACGCCGAGCACGGCGAGCGTGCCGAGGACGGCGAACTCCAGGTTGCCGGAGGCGGCCAGCACCCCGACGGCGGCCGAACACCACAGCGTGGCGGCGGTGTTGAGGCCGCGGACGCCGGCGCCGTCGCGCAGGATGACGCCACCGCCGAGGAAGCCGATGCCGGAGACGACGTAGGAGGCGACCCTGGTGGGGCTGCCGGTGTCGCCGACGGCCTCGCTGTACAGCACGAACAGGGTGGCGCCGGCGGCGACCAGGGCGTTGGTGCGCAGGCCGGCCATCCTGGCCCGCCACTGGCGTTCGACGCCGATCAGTGCGCCGCAGGCGACGCCGGTGGCGAGTCGCACCAGGAACTCGACGGTGGTCAGGGTGTGCACGACGGCACCTCCTTCGCGGGAGGAGGGTACGAACAGGTGGCGGTCGGTCTGACGACCTCGATCATGGCCATCGCCGCCGCGGCCGACGGGGAGGCGCGCGACGGCCGCACGGGCCCCGAGGCCTGCCGCGCTCCGGATCTGACCGCACGTCGGGTGCCGGGCCTTCCGGCACGGCGGGAGGCCCACCCCCGGGGCCGTGAACCTTCCCGAGCATAGACCGCCCCCGAACGATCCGGTCCGGGTTTCCGCCCACATCCTCGACAGCTTTGTAGAAGTTTGACCGAACCCGACCGACCAGCCCCGTGAACACCTGTGGACACCAGCGGACCCTCGGGAACCACCTCGCCTTGCATCACGTCCTCCGGCATATATAGTTCACCGACATATGCAGTTGAGCAGCTCACGAGGGGGAAGTGTGTCCCACACCGATCCGACCCGGCCCGCACCCGTCCTGCGCCTGACCGACGTCACCCGGGTGCACGGGCGGGGCGCCGCCGAGGTGCACGCCCTGCGCGGCGTCGACCTGGCCGTCCACCCCGGCGAGTTCGTCGCCGTCATGGGCCCGTCCGGCTCCGGGAAGTCCACCCTGCTGACCCTGGCCGGCGGGCTGGACCAGCCCAGCGACGGCGAGGTGCTGGTGGAGGGGGTCGCGCTCGGCGGTCTCGGCCGCGGCAAGCTCGCCGACCTGCGGCGACGCTCGATCGGGTACGTCTTCCAGGACTACAACCTGATCCCGGCCCTCACCGCCGCCGAGAACATCGCCCTGCCGCGCGAACTCGACGGCGTCCCGGGGCGCCGGGCCCGCCGGGAGGCACTGGCCGCGCTGGAGGAGCTGGGCATCGGCGAGCTCGCCGACCGCTTCCCCGACGACATGTCCGGCGGCCAGCAGCAGCGCGTCGCCATCGCCCGCGCCCTGATCGGCGACCGCCGCCTCGTCCTCGCCGACGAACCCACCGGCGCCCTCGACTCGGCCACCGGCGAGGCGGTGCTCGCCGTGCTGCGCGCCCGGTGCGACGCCGGTGCCGCCGCCATGATGGTCACCCACGAGGCGGCCCACGCCGGTTGGGCGGACCGGGTGGTCCACCTGCGGGACGGCGCGATCGCCTCGGAGGCCCCGGGCCGCCGGGCCTCCGCCCGCCTCACGGCCGTGCAGCCGTCGGACGCGCTGCACAGGTCCGGCACGGCGTTCCCGTCGGGCCCGGCCGGCGAGGTGGCGCGGTGAGGCTCGGAGCCTGGCGGGTCGCCCTGCGCATCGCCCGCCGTGACGCACTGCGCGCCAAGGGCCGCAGCGCGCTGATCGCCGCCATGGTCGCGCTGCCCGTCCTCGGCGTCACCGGCGCCGACGTGGTCCACCGCAGCGGTCAACTGACCCCGGCCGAACGGGTCGAGCGGGTGGTGGGCGGCGCGGACGCCCTGGTCACCTCACTCGATCCGGGGCGGCCGGTCGAACAGGCCCCGATCGCCGAGGACGGCGCCTTCTCCGTCCAGCCCCGCCCCGGGGACCAGCCCACCGCCGAACAGCAGAAGGGCGCGAGCACCGATCCGGCCGTCCTGGTCGCCTCGCTGCTGCCGCCCGGCAGCTCGCTCACCCCGGCCCGGCCAGGACCTGAGGCCGGCGCGACCTCGCCCGAGGGCCTGGTCCGCACCCTCACCACCGAGGCCGACCTGGCCGACCCGGTCTGGCGCGGCCGGCTCGACCTGGTCGAGGGCCGCGCCCCGGAAGCCCCGCACGAAGTGGCCGTCACCCGGGCCTTCCTGGACCGCTCCGGACTCGCGCCCGGCGCCACCACGACCCTCCAGGGCCTGGAGCACACCACCTACACCATCACCGGCATGGTGGAGCGCCCGGGCGAGCTGGGCAGGGTCGAACTCGTCGCCCGGCCGGGCGAGTTGATCGACCCGCTGAGCGCCGCCCTGGCGGCCGGGGGGCCGGCGGCGGAGAAGCCCACGGCCGTCCGGTCCGCCTGGCTGGTCCGGCTGCCGTCCGGGGCCGCCCTCGACTGGGCCGCGGTCCAGCGGTTCAACGCCCACGGATACACCCTGACCGCTCGTTCGGTGGCGCTCGCCCCGCCACCCGAGCGGGCCGTCCCCTACTACCGCGACGCCTACCGCTACAGCGACCCGACGGCCGCCAACAACACCAGGATGGTCGTCGCCACCGTCAGCGGCATGGCGCTGCTGGAGGTCGCCCTGCTCGCCGGGCCCGCCTTCGCGGTCGGCGCCCGCCGCTCGCGCCGCCAGCTCGCCCTGCTCGGCGCGGCCGGCGGCAGCCGTGCCCACGTCGGCGCGGTGGTGCTCGGCGGCGGCGTGGTCCTCGGCGCGACCGGAGCGGTGGTCGGCGTGGTGCTCGGCACCGCGGCGGTCGCGGTGCTGCGGCCGTGGATCGAGCAGTTCGGCGGGGCACGCTTCGGCCACTTCGCCGTACCGCCACTGGACCTGCTCGCGATCGCCGGAATCGGCCTGGTCACCGCGCTGCTCGCGGCCGCGCTGCCCGCGCTGCAGGCCGCCCGGCGCAGCGTCACCGCCGGGCTCACCGGCCGGGACACCGTCCGCGGGCCCAGCCGCCGGGTCACCGTCGCCGGTGTGGCGCTGCTCGCCCTCGGCGCCGCGCTCGCGATGTACGGGGCGGGCGCGGTACATCGCGACCAGCCGGGCGTGGGCGGCTACGACACCCGCACGCTGACCGTGCTCGGCGGCTCGGTGGTCGCCGAACTCGGCCTGCTGCTGTGCACCCCGATGCTGGTCGCCCTGACCGGCCGGGCCGCCGGCCGGCTGCCGCTCGGGCCCCGGCTCGCCCTGCGCGACTGCGCCCGGCACCGCTCGCGCACCGCCCCGGCGGTGGCCGCGGTGATGGCCGCGGTGGCCGGCGCCGTCGCCATCGGCGTCTACACCACCAGCACCGACGCCGAGAACCGACGCGACTACCGGCCCCAGGCCCCGTACGGCGCCGTCCAGTTGATCAGCCACATCGACGGACCCCGGCTCGCCGACGAGCGCACCGAACTGGAGGGGCAGCTGAGCGGGCTCGGCCCGCGCGGCGACCTCGGCGAGGTGGAGTACCGCTGGTGCGAGAACTGCTCCAGCACCGTCCAGCTCAAGGGCCCGGTCGAGCGGCGCGGCCTCGGCGCGCCGCCGCGGGTGGCCGCCGGTGACGTGACCGTGCTGCACAACCTGTTCGCGGTCCACGACCAGGCCGCGGAGCAGGCGCTGGCCGCCGGGAAGCTGCTGGTCTTCGACCGGGCCCTGGTGGGCGCCGACGGCAAGGCCGTGCTGCTGCTGCGCGGCGGGGGCGGCGCGCCGCTGGAGCCGGGCCAGGTGCCCAAGCCGGAGCTCCAGGAGGTCCCGGTCGACGCGGTGCTGGTGGACGACCCGGCCGCCGCCGACTTCGCCCAGGGCCTGGTGCTTCCCTCCGCGCTGCCCGGGCTCGGGCTCGCCGCCCGGCCGACCGGCTCGGTCTGGCTGCCCGCCACCCCGCCCGACCGCAAGGCGCAGCAGCGCGCCGAGGCGGCCGCCATCCGGCTGGACCGCCTCGCCCAGTTGACCGTGGAGCGCGGCTACCAGCCGAAGGGCGACGCGCTCACCCTGGCGCTCACCGGCTTCGCCGGGCTGGTCGTGCTCGGCGCGGCCGGGATCGCCACCGGCCTGGCGGCCGCCGACTCCCGGCAGGACCAGGCCACCCTGGCCGCCGTCGGCGCGCCGCCGCGGATCCGGCGGACCATGGCGGGCCTCCAGTGCACGCTGATCGCCCTGCTGGGCGCGCTGCTCGGGGCGGTCAACGGGTTCGTGCCGGCGGTGGGACTGCTGAAGTCCCGGGCCAGTGGGTTCGGGGCCGAGCCGGCGCTGATCACCGCGCCCTGGGGCGAGCTGCTGCTGATCGTGCTGGTGCTGCCGCTGGTCGCGGGGCTGCTCGCGGCGCTGCTCACCCGCTCCCGCGTCCCGCTCGGGCGGCGGCTGTCCTGAGCGCGGCGCCTGCCCCGGGCAACGGCTGCGCGTGCACCGGACACCGGCGGCCGGCGTCGGACACGGCTTGGACACCGGCCGACCACCACCCGGGCACCAGCCGGAACCCGCCGGGCGTCCGCCCCCTTTCATCCGGGGGCGGGCGCCCGGCGCTCGCCGTACCATGGGCCGCGTTCCGGCGGGCGAAGGGCGCCGACGGTCGGCTCGGCGAGGGAGAAGAGGGCGGTGCTACGGGGGTTCGGCGATCTGGAGGCCGAGATCATGGACCGCTTCTGGTCCTGGGGCCGGCCCGCCACGGTGCGCGAGGTGGTGGACGACCTCCAGCGGGAGCGGGCGGTCGCGTACACCACCGTCACCACGGTCGCGGACATCCTGCACACCAAGGGCTGGCTGCGCCGCGACAAGGTCGGCCGCGCCTGGGTGTACGAGCCGACCTGCACCCGCGAGGAGTACACCGCCCAGCTGATGCACCAGGCACTGGAGACCACCCCCGACCGGGCGGGCGCGCTGCTCCACTTCGTCGACCGGATCACCGGGGACGAGGCATCGGCCCTGCTCAGGGCCCTGGAGCAGGTGAAGTCCCCGGGCGCCGAGTGACCCTCGCGCTGCTCTGCCTCCACCTGGTGGTGACCGGCGTCCTGCTGCCCCGCCGACTGGTCGGCTCCGCCCGGCTCCAGGCCCGTCCGCTGGCGGGCGCGGCGCTCTGGCTCGCGCTGATGGCCTCGTTCACGGTGGGCCTGCTGCTCACCGCCCACCACGCGGTCGAACCCTTCGCCCACCACCCGGCCGGGCTGCTCGGCCTGCTCGACCTGCCCGGTCTGCTCGGCCGCTCCGGTCTCCTCCCGGGCGCCGCGCCGGCCGGGCCGGTGCCGCCGCACACCCACGACTGGTGGCTGCTCACCGCCGGCGGGGCGCTGCTCGGCGCCCTGGTGACGGCCGTCGGCCTGCGCGCCGGGCGGGCCAGGCGGCGGCACCGGGCGGTACTGGACGTGGTCGCCGTACGGGACCGGCGCTGGGACGCGCTGGTGCTGGAGCACGCGCATCCGACCGTCTACTGCCTGCCCGGGCGGCGTTCCCGGGTGGTGCTGTCGCGCGGGGCGCTGCGGCTGCTGAACGAGCGGCAGCTCACCGCGGCCGTCGCGCACGAGCACGGCCACATCCGCGGCCGCCACCACCTGTTCCGGCTGCCGGCCGACACCTTCGCGCTGCTGCTCGGGCTGCTGCCACTGGCCCGGCTGGGGCGCTCCGAGGTGGGGCTGCTGCTGGAGATGGCGGCCGACGACGCGGCGCTGGAGCAGGTGTCGCGGGGCGAACTGGCCTCCGCGATCTGCGCGTTGGCGACCGGCGGCGCTCCCGGCCGGGGAGCCCCGGCGGGCGGCGCCGCGCTGGGTGCGACGTCCACCGGGGTGCTCGCCCGGGTACGGCGGCTCGCGCGTCCGGGGAACGGACGGATCCGGCCGGCCTGGCGCTTCGGGGTGTCGGTGCTGCCGCTGCTCCCGTACCTGCTGGTCTGCGCGCCGCACCCGTGAGGCGCCCGGCGGGACACCGCGCCCGGACAGCGCCGGGACGCTCTCCGAGACGCCCGCGGGCCCGTCGGCGCGGGGGTGCCGACGGGCCCGCCGTGGGGGGTGGGGTATGGGGGTCCGTGAGATTTGCCGGGACCTTGACCCGCGCGCCTGAACGCGCGGGCCCGGGGCCGCGTTGTTCCCCGGCGTCGCACTGCCACCGGGCCGCGCTGTCACCGGCGGCCGCACTGTCACCGGTGCCGCGTGTCACCGGTGCCGCAGGTACGCCCCGGCGGTCTCGCGCAGCCGGTCGTGCAGCCCGTCGTAGGCGCGGGCCCGGCCCAGCAGGCTCTTCGGCAGCTTGGCGACCATCGTGTAGTTGGTGTCACAGACGTTCGCCGCCGGCGCCAGCCCGGCCTGGCTGACCAGCTGGTAGGCGTCGAGCTGGTCCAGGCCGAGCAGTTCGCCGGTCCAGCCGACCAGGTCGTGCTGGCTGATCCGGAACGCGTCCTCCAGCGGACGGGCTGAGCCGGTGCTGATCAGGAAGTCGTCGTTCTCCAGCCGGGGCCAGGCCGGGCCGCCGCCCTTGACCAGGTCGACGATCACGGTGGTGCGCATCGCCGCCTCCACCGCCGTGCCGCACACCTCGCCCTCGCCCTGGCGGGCGTGACCGTCACCGATGGCGACCAGACCGCCCTCGACGTTGACCCCGAAGTAGGCGGTGGTGCCGGCCCGCATCTCGGGGGTGTCCAGATTGCCGCCGTGCGCGCCCGGGGTGATCGAGGCCAGCACCTCGCCGGCCGCCGGGGCGACGCCGACCGTGCCGTGCATCGGGTCCAGCGGCAGCTCCGCCGTGAACTCGCTGTTGCGGGCCCGGAACCGGCAGATGCCCGCCTTGACGTCCAGGTCGTAGACCCAGACCCGCTCCTCCAGCGCCGGGTGCAGCATCGCGGTGGTGTGGGTCGCGGTCAGCGCGCCGAAGTGCGGGAAGGTGCTGGAGATCCCGTACTCCCGGGCCGGGGTGATCTCCACGAAGTGCACCGCGAGGACGTCCCCCGGCTCGGCGCCCGCCACCGCGATCGGACCGGTGACCGGGTTGAGGTAGGGGAAGGCGCACACCCGGCTGGGCAGGTCGCCGGTGCCGCGCACCTTGCCGCCGAAGCAGTCCTCGGTGGTCAGTTCGATGACGGTGCCGGGCTGGACGGTGACCAGCGGGGCGCGGCCGCCGAAGGTGTAGGCGTAGTCCTCCGGGGTCGGGCTCAGCTTGACGATCTCGGGCAGGCTCACTGGTTCTCCTCGGGGGTGGTGGCGGTGTTCGCGGTGTTCGCGGTGGAGGCTTCGGGGCCCGACTCGGCCTCGGCGACGGCCAGTCGGGGCTTGCGCCCGGTCGCCATCAGCCCGGCGAGCACGATCCCGCCGACGAGCAGCCAGACGAAGCCGAGCCGCTGGGCCGCGATGTTGGCGTTGACCACCACGTACGCGAGGATCGCGAAGCCGAGCGCCGGGGCGACCAGGCTCCACGAGAAGGTGTGCGAGTCGTACAGCGGGGTGAAGTCGAAGCCCCGGTTTCCAGATGGAAGGGTTTTGTCGCGCCGTCCCGCCTGGCGAGAAGGGGCGGCCCGGGCTACCGCGACAGGACGGCGAAGTCGAGGCCCTCGGCCCGGGCGAGGTGGACCGGCGCCCGGCCCGCGCCCTCGCGGTGCAGCAACCGACCCGCGGCCGCCCGCAGGCCGTCCGGGGCCAGCGCCCGACGGGCCGCCAGGTCGGCGAGCAGGTGCAGGCCCTCGTACAGCCCCACCGCATAGGCGTCCAGGACGGGCGCCCACGGGCCGCACAGCGCCCGGTGCCGCTCGGCGAGGCTCTGCCGGCGCTCCTCGGTCAGCGTCGCGAAGGAGGGCATCGCGGCGTACAGCGTCCCGGTGTCGTCGCCGCCGAGCGCGAGCAGGCCGTTCTCCTCCAGGGCGCCGGAGAGCCGCACCAGCCCGCGGTCCAGCCCGCTGCGCCGCAGCGCCCGGTTGAAGTGCACCTGGTCCCGCCCGATCAGGCTGAGCAGCAGGGCGTCCGCGCGGGCGGCGCGCAGCGCGTCCAACAGCGGTTCGAGCGCCTCCTCGACCGTCCCGAAGGGGATCCGCCGCTCCAGCACCACCCGGGCGCCGGCCCGCGCCGCCAGCCCCTCGGCGGCCCGGTGGACGGAGCGCGGCCAGATGTAGTCGTTGCCGATCAGCGCCCAGCGGGCAAGGCTATGACGACTCGTCAGTTTCGCCATTGCGGCGCCGAGTTGACGGGACGGGTCGATGCCGGTGCAGAGCACCCCGGGCCGTCGGGAGCCGCCCTCGTGCGGCGGGGTGAAGACGTACGCGACGCGGCCCGCGGCGACGGTCTCGACCGCCCGGTGCACGTCGCTGGTGTGGCACCCGGCGAGCGCGTCCAGTGCCCCGGCGTCCAGCAGCCGCCGCACCTCGCCGGCGACCGGGCCCGGCGCACCGCCGCCGTCCACCAGCACCAGCTCCAGGGCGCGGCCGAGGACCCCGCCGCCCGCGTTGACCTCGTGCGCGGCGAGCACTGCGCCGTCCAGCGCGGACGGGCCGGTGAGCCCGAGCGGGCCGGACTGGGGCACGACGAGGCCCACCCGAAACGCCGGCTCCTCCCGCACGGAGTGCAGCGCGTCGAGCGGATCGATCAACCTCACTTCGGCGCTCACGGTGCGAGTATCGTCGTACCGCCGATATCGGGAAAGGCCGGAAACGGGAGGGTCCGATGACCGCAGTTGGTGCCGCACCGCAGATCGAGGGCCGCTCCCCCGACACCACCGGAGCCTCGGCCGCCGCGGAGCCGCTGCTGGTCGAGCTGGTCACGCTGGCCCATCGCAGGCTCTCCGGCGGCCTCGCCGCCGCCCTGGCCGAGGAGGACTGCACCGTCGACCAGTGGCGGCTGCTGCGCGTCCTCGCGGACGGCCGGGGGCACGCGATGGGCGAGCTGGCCCAGGCGCTGCTGATCCCACAGGCGAGCCTGAGCCGACTGGTGGACTCGCTGGCCGACTCGGGCTGGGTCTACCGGCGCCAGGACGAGCGGGACCGCCGCCGGATCACCGCCCACCTCTCCCGCCAGGGCCGCACCCGGCTGACCCGCCTCGACGCCCTCGCCGCCGCCCACGACGCCGCCGTCCGCCGCGCCTGCGGCCTCACCGACCCCGCGCACCTGCTGCAACGGCTCGCCGCGCTCTGACCCGTCGGCCACCGGGGGCGAGCAGGCCCTTCACCGAGCGCGGCCGGGCCGGGCGCCACCCCCGAGGAGCGACGCCCGGCCCACCCGCATGTCAGGCCCGCCGTCGGTCAGGCGAGCTTCTGGCAGAGCAGCGCGTACGGCCGCGCCGCCCACAGCTGCCACCAGGGCTGGCTGTAGGCCACACCGGCGACGAACTCGTCGTTCGCGCACTGGCCCTTGGCGAAGCCGTACGCGAAGTCGCCGCCCGAGGCCGTCGCGGGCCGGTTGTCACCCTTGTCGAACCACAGTGTGCGGATCGAAGTCCCCAGCGGGGACGCCGACTTGGCGCACAGCACGCTCATCGTCCGGCCGTTGCGGCCGTATCCGGAGACGAAGGAGCCGGCGGGGCACTGGGCCTTGGCGTAGCCCGGCGCCCAGTCGGTGGTCACATAGGTGCCGCCGTGGTCGACGACGTACGCACGGCCGGCGTCCCACAGGTCCGCCTTGGTGACGTCCGTGCACAGGCCGTCGTCGCCGCCGTGGCTGAGCCCGATCAGCCGACTGCCGTCCGGGCAGGACGCCTTGAGGGCCGACGGGTCCCAGTCCGGCCGGGTCTTCAGGTAGGCGGAGTGGGCGTCGTCGGACAGGCCGGAGCTGAGCGAGGTCCAGTCCACCAGGCGCGGCGGGTTCGGGCCGGTGCTCACCGAGGCGAGCAGCCACTCGCGGTGGAACGCGAGGAAGGGCAGGTCTGCCGAGAGGATCGGGGTGCCGAGGATGGCGAGCTGCGCCATCAGAGCCCCGTTGATGTCGAGTCCGCCGTAGAGCGCGGCGGTGCCGTTGATGTCCGGCGTGCTGCCCGCGCCGGCGAGCACGATCGAGCCGTTGACGGCGGCGCGCAGGTACGGCTCGATCGAGGCCTTCACGCCGACCGTGTCGTACAGGGCGATCGAGCCTTCGGCGAGCAGGCCGGTCTTCGCTGAGGCGGAACCCTTGAGGTTGAGGCGCAGCGGGGCGACGGTGGAGGTCCCGGGCTCGGTCGTGGTGGTCCAGCCCGGACCCTTGACGTAGTCGGAGTGGACGCCCCACTGGCCGTCGTACGACTGCTCGGCGTCGAGGGTGACGGTGCCGTCGGCGCCGATGTCGGCGGAGAGGGTGAAGTTCAGGTTGATGACGACGGGCAGGGGGCCCACCATCACCACGGGGTTGGCGCTGTACTTGGCCAGCGGGATGCGGACGGACCCGGTGCTCGCGGTGAGGTCCGCGCTGACGTGCCAGTCGGCGTGCGCGCCCAGGGTGAAGCCGATCCGGGCCTGCTGGGGGTCGAGCAGGCCGAGGGCGCCCTGGTAGGAGAAGTCCACGGACGGGGTGAGCGAGACCGAGCCGGAGAGCGTCGCCGAGGAGCCGTTCGGCAGCGGAACGGTGGCGTGGGCGCTGAGCCCCAGGCTCCCGGAGACGGAGCCCTGGCCCGAGGTCGCGCCGAGGTCGGTGGTGACCTCGATGCCGCCGATCTGCGGCTGGACCTCGAACGCGCTCGGGCTGACGGCGCTGCGCAGGCTGGTGCTGGTCGCGCCGAGCAGCTCGGGGAGGGTGGCCGGGCGGGTGGTGACGGCGACCTTCCCGTCGGCGGTCGGCTGCACTCCGGTGACGGCGACCAGCGCGCCGTGCGGGGCGGCCGGGGTGGGCGGGCTGTCGATCAGCTGCCCGGGCTGGACGGCGGCCGCGGCGGCGTCGGGGGCCGCGGCCCGGGCGGACGGCGCCTGCGGACCGGTGGTGGCCGGTGCGAGCACGGCGGTGCCGGTGGCCGCGTCGTAGGAGGAGAGCGCGAGGCCGGGGGCGGCGGTGGCGGTGGCCGGCGTGCTGCCCTGCGCCGGTGTCGCCACGACGGCCGCGGCCGTGCCGGACGCCGGGGGTGCCAGCGTTGCCGGGGCGCTGGGGCCGGCGGCCGACACGACCGTCGTGGTGGTCGTGCTGGTCGTGGTCGCGGCGGCCGGTAACGCCGCCACTCCGTTCAGGACGGCGCCGCAGAGGAGGAGCACGGTCGTTGTCGCGGCGGCTGACGACGTCAGCTTGCGCACGGTCACGTGGAGGGTCCCTTCGGGTCAACGGTGCTGGGGCGATGGTGACTTGCGTGGCTGGGCGGAGTGCCCGGAGCAGTCCGCACTGGCCCTGACCGACGGGTAACCTAGCAGTGACCGGGAGCACTTCTGAATGGTTCGCGCAGTACCGGAACCGGATCACCGCAACTTCACGAGCGAGGAACCGGGCTTTCCCCCACGGTTCACACGGCGCTCGGCGGCCCGGACCCGGGAGGGCGCGTTCGCCCTGGGCCCCCGACGGCGGGACCGGCCGTCACCTGCACGCGCGGGAAGGAGAATCGACCGCGCCGGGCAGTCGGCGCACGGCCCGCCGGGGCGCACCCGGCCAACTGTTCGTCCCGACTGCCGCCCCCCTGCACCGACGCCGCACGGCGTCCGGAACGCGGCGGACCCGGGGGCACCGGCCCCCGGGTCCACTGCGGTCGGTCCACGACGGTCGGCCCGATCTCGCGGGCCGACCGTCGTGGATCACATGAGGCGCCCGGTCAGGCCGGGCGGACGGCGCCCATGTAGGGCATCGCGGAGATCGGCAGGACCTCGATGTTCTTGCCCGTGCGCGGGGCGTGGATCATCTTGCCGTCGCCGATGTACAGGCCGACGTGGTGCAGGTCGTTGTAGAAGAAGACCAGGTCACCGGGCTGGAGGTTGGCGCGGTCGACGTGCGGGCCGTCCTTCCACTGCTCTTCGGACGTCCGGGAGATCGTGACGCCCGCGGCGCGGTAGGCCTGGCTGGTGAGGCCGGAGCAGTCGAAGCTGGCGGGGCCGTTCTTGCCCCAGCCGTAGGGCTTGCCGAGCTGGGCCTGGGCGAAGCCGATGATGGCGCCGGCCCGGCCGCTGGCCGACGGAACCGGGGCGTTCATGTCCGGGCGGTCGGCGGAGCGGGAGGCGCGGTCCTTGGCGGCGGCAGCGGCGGCGGCGGCCGCCTGCTGGGCCTCGGCCTTGGCCTTCTCGGCGCTCTGCTGGGCGTTGATCTTGGCACGGTCCTCGGCGCTGAGCTTGTTCAGCATCTCCTGGGCCTGGGCCAGCTTGGTCTGGATGTCCTTCTTCTGCTCCGCCAGCTGGGTGCCCACCGAGTCGAGCGCGGCCAGGGTGGCGGTGGCCTCGGCGCGGTCCTGGTCGAGCTTGCGCTGCTCGTCCTGGGCCTGCTTGAGAAGGCTCGCCTGGGAGTCGGAGACCTGGTTCTGCACCGCGGCGCGCTCCAGGTAGGCGGACGGGTCGGAGTCGAGCATCAGCTGGACCGACGGGTCTATGCCGTTGGTGCGGTACTGGTCGGCGGCGACCGCGCCGAGCCGGGTCCGCAGCTCGTTCATCGCCTCCTGACCGCGGGCGACCTTCTCCTGGATCACGTTGGCGTCGGCCTGGAGCTGCTGCTGCTTCGCCTGGAAGCCGTTGTGCTTCTCGATCGCCTGCTCGGCCGCCTCGTTGAGCTGGTCGACCTGCTCCTTGACGGAGGCCAGGCTCGGGGTCGGCTCGGCGTGGGCGGTACCGGAGGCGAGGACCGCGCCGCCGGCCGCCATGGCCGTGGTGACGACCGCCATGCGGGCCCGGCTCGGCGGGCTGGGCTTGCGACGCTTTCCCATGGCGGTCGCTCTCCTTCGGGGGAATCTGGGGAGGGTCCGGACGGAGCCGGGGAACGGCTCGGCCGGGGCCGGGGACGGCGAAGGCGGGCAGGGCGAGCAACGGGGGGGTACCGCCCCGCCCACCTTCTTCGAAGTAACTTAATAGATGAGGGCCCTGGTTCCGCAATCCCCCTGATCATGACGTTTTGACAGCATGACGGGACATCGATCACGTTCCCTGCCATCGGCGTTGACCTCGGACATCGCGCCCGCCGCCGACGGCCGCCGCCACCCCCGCCGACCTGCGCCCGTCCCGCTCCCGCTCCCCCGGCTCCCCTCGCCCCCTCCGCTGCCCCCGACTCCCCTCGGCTCCCCCGTACGGCGCCCCTTCCCACCCCTGGCACCCGCCGCCCCGGCGGCCGTGGCACTCGACGCCTCGGAGAGTGCTCGGATCACGGCCCGATCGAGGGCAAGGTCACACGGAATCCCCCTCCTGCGGCCCCGCGAACGGACGCTAACCTGCGCACATGAAGGTCCCGCCCGAAGGGCTCCCCCTTGCCTCCGAGTTCCCGGCCGCACACCGCGAGCAGTGGCAGCAGCTCGTCCAGGGAGTGCTGCGCAAGTCCGGTGCCCAGCCCGAGGACGGCGCCGCCGCCGAGCAGGCGCTCACCACCCGGCTCCAGGACGGGCTGAGCGCCCGCCCGCTGTACACCGCCGAGGACACCGACGCGGACCCGGGCTACCCCGGCTTCCCGCCGTTCGTGCGCGGCGGCCGGGCGCAGGGCTCCGCCGTGGCCGGGTGGGACGTCCGCCAACGGCACGCCGACCCGGACCGCCGGCGCACCAACGAGGCCGTACTGGCCGACCTGGAGCACGGCGTGAGCTCGCTCTGGCTGGAGCTGGGCGGTGCGGGCCTGCCGGTGGCGGCCCTGCCCGAGGCGCTGGCCGGGGTGTACCTGGACCTGGCCGCCGTGGCACTCGACGCCGGGCCCGAATTCACCGACGCCGCCGAGCAGTTGTTCAAGCTGTACGAGGAGCGCGAGGTCTCCCCCGGCTCCGCCGCCGGCAACCTCGGCGCCGACCCGCTCGGCCTCCAGGCCCGCACCGGCGACGGCGCCCGCACCGACGCGCTGCTCGCCGAGGCCACCGCGCTGGCCGCCCGCTGCGCCGCCGGGTACCCGGGCCTGCGGGCGCTCACCGTGGACGCCCTGCCGTACCACGAGGCCGGTGCCTCCCCCGCCCAGGAGTTGGGCTGCTCGCTGGCCACCGGCGTCGCCTACCTGCGCGCGTTGACCGCCGCCGGGCTGTCGGTGGACGACGCGCTAGGCCAGCTGGAGTTCCGCTACGCCGCGGACGCCGACCAGTTCCTCACCATCGCCAAGTTCCGTGCCGCGCGACGACTCTGGGCCCGCGTCGCCGAGGTCTCGGGGGCCGGCGCGGCCGAACAGGCGCAGCGTCAGCACGCCGTCACCTCGCGGGTGATGATGACCGCCCGCGACCCGTGGGTGAACATGCTGCGCACCACCGTCGCCTGCCTGGCCGCCGGCGTCGGCGGCGCCGACTCCGTCACCGTGCTGCCCTTCGACACCGCGCTCGGCCTGCCGGACGCCTTCGCCCGCCGGATCGCCCGCAACACCCAGGCGATCCTGCTGGAGGAGTCCCACCTGGCCCGGGTGATCGACCCGGCCGGCGGCTCCTGGTACGTCGAGCAGCTGAGCGAGGAGCTGGCGCGGGCCGCCTGGGCCTGGTTCCAGGAGATCGAGCGGGCCGGCGGCCTGGTCGCCGCCCTCGCCTCCGGACTGGTCGAGGAGCGGATCGCCGCGACCTGGGCGGAGCGGTCCGTACGGCTCGCCAAGCGGCGCGAACCCGTCACCGGCGTCAGCGAGTTCCCGCACCTGGACGAGCAGCCGCTGGTCCGCGAACCGGCCCCCGCCGGATTCGGCGGCGGGCTGCCGCAGGTCCGCCGCGCCGAGGCCTTCGAGGCGCTGCGGGACCGCTCGGACGCCCACGCCGCCACGCACGGTGCCCGACCGAGCCTGTTCCTCGCCTCGATCGGCACCGCCTCCGCGCACACCGCGCGCACCACCTTCGCCGCCAACCTCTTCCAGGCCGGCGGCATCGCGACGGTCTCGGCCGAGTCCGTCGACCCGGCGGCCTTCGCCGAGGCGTTCCGCGCCTCCGGCGCGACCGTCGCCTGCCTCTGCTCCAGCGACGCCCTGTACGCCGAGTACGCCTCGCCCGTCGCCGAGGCCCTGAGGGCGGCCGGCGCCACCAGGGTGCTGCTGGCCGGACGGCTCGGCGAAGTACCCGCCGGAGTGGACGAGTTCATCTTCGCGGGAGGCGACGCCGTCGCCGTCCTGACCTCCCTGCTGGACCAGATCGGAGCCGCTCGATGATCCCCGACTTCACCGGAATCGGGCTGGACGGTGGCGCCGCCGGCGACACCGGCAACCCGGACGCCACCGGCAACGCGGGCGTCACCGAGGAGCAGTGGCGGGCCGCCTGGCGCCAGTCCACCGGCAAGGACGTCGAGGAGCTGCTCTGGGACACCCCCGAGGGCATCGGCGTCAAGCCGCTGTACACCGGCGCCGACCTGGCCGGCCTGGACTTCCTGGAGACGTACCCGGGCGTCGCCCCGTACCTGCGCGGGCCGTACCCGACCATGTACGTCAACCAGCCCTGGACCGTCCGCCAGTACGCGGGCTTCTCCACCGCCGAGGAGTCCAACGCCTTCTACCGCCGCAACCTCGCGGCCGGCCAGAAGGGCCTGTCGGTCGCCTTCGACCTGCCGACCCACCGCGGCTACGACAGCGACCACCCGCGGGTCACCGGCGACGTCGGCATGGCGGGAGTCGCCATCGACTCGATCTACGACATGCGCCAGCTGTTCGACGGAATCCCGCTGGACAAGATGTCGGTGTCGATGACCATGAACGGCGCCGTGCTGCCGATCCTCGCGCTGTACATCGTCGCGGCCGAGGAACAGGGCGTACCGCCGGAGAAGCTCGCGGGGACCATCCAGAACGACATCCTCAAGGAGTTCATGGTCCGCAACACCTACATCTACCCGCCGCAGCCGTCGATGCGGATCATCTCGGACATCTTCGCGTACACCTCGCAGAAGATGCCCCGGTACAACTCGATCTCCATCTCCGGCTACCACATCCAGGAGGCGGGTGCGACGGCCGACCTCGAACTGGCCTACACCCTCGCCGACGGGGTGGAGTACCTGCGCGCGGGCCTGGACGTGGGCCTGGACGTGGACGCCTTCGCGCCGCGGCTGTCGTTCTTCTGGGCGATCGGCATGAACTTCTTCATGGAGGTCGCCAAGCTGCGCGCGGCCCGGCTGCTGTGGGCCAAGCTGGTCAAGCAGTTCGACCCGAAGAACCCCAAGTCCCTGTCGCTGCGCACCCATTCACAGACCTCGGGCTGGTCGCTCACCGCCCAGGACGTGTTCAACAATGTGACGCGCACCTGTGTGGAGGCGATGGCGGCGACCCAGGGCCACACCCAGTCGCTGCACACCAACGCCCTCGACGAGGCGCTCGCCCTGCCCACCGACTTCTCCGCGCGGATCGCCCGCAACACCCAGCTGCTGCTCCAGCAGGAGTCGGGCACCTGCCGGGTGATCGACCCGTGGGGCGGCTCCGCGTACGTCGAGAAGCTGACGCACGACCTCGCCGCGCGGGCCTGGGAGCACATCCAGGAGGTCGAGGCGGCCGGCGGCATGGCGAAGGCCATCGACGCGGGCATCCCCAAGCTGCGCGTCGAGGAGGCCGCCGCCCGCACCCAGGCGCGGATCGACTCCGGCCGCCAGCCGGTGATCGGCGTCAACAAGTACCGGGTGGACAGCGACGAGCAGATCGACGTGCTCAAGGTCGACAACTCCTCGGTGCGGGCCCGGCAGATCGAGAAGCTGCGCCGGCTGCGCGAGGAGCGCGACGAGGCCGCGTGCCGCGACGCGCTGCACGCCCTCACCCGGGCCGCCGAGGCCGGTTCGCAGCGCGACGGCTCGCTCGACGGCAACCTGCTGCACCTGGCCGTCAACGCGGCCCGGGCCAAGGCCACCGTCGGCGAGATCTCGGACGCCCTGGAGAAGGTGTACGGCCGCCACTCCGGCCAGATCCGTACCATCTCCGGTGTGTACCGAGACGAAGCGGGCCCGTCGGCCTCCCTCCAGCGCACCCGCGACCTGGTCGAGCGGTTCGAGCAGGCCGAGGGCCGCCGTCCGCGCATCCTGGTCGCCAAGATGGGCCAGGACGGCCACGACCGCGGCCAGAAGGTGATCGCCACCGCCTTCGCCGACCTCGGCTTCACGGTCGACGTCGGCCCGCTGTTCCAGACCCCGGCCGAGGTCGCCCGCCAGGCCGTCGAGGCGGACGTCCACATCGTCGGCGTGTCCTCGCTGGCCGCCGGCCACCTGACGCTGGTGCCCGCACTGCGCGCCGAACTCGCCGAGGCGGGCCGGGAGGACATCACCATCGTGGTGGGCGGGGTGATCCCGCCGCAGGACTTCGACGCCCTCCACGAGGCGGGCGCCGCGGCGGTCTTCCCCCCGGGGACGGTCATCCCGGACGCGGCGTACGACCTGCTGAAGTCCCTGGCGGCCGACCTCGGCCACGAGCTGTGACCGCCTGATCCCATGCCTCCGCGGACGATCGACCTCGACAGCTACGTGACGGGCGTACTGGACGGCTCGCGCGCCTGGATCGCGCGCGCCGTCACCCTCGTCGAATCCTCCCGGCCCGACCACCGCGCGCTCGCGCAGCAGCTGCTCCAGCGGCTGCTGCCGCACGCGGGCGGCGCGGTCCGGGTGGGCATCACGGGCGTGCCCGGTGTCGGCAAATCGACCTTCATCGACTCCTTCGGGACGATGCTGACCGGCCGGGGCCACCGGGTCGCGGTGCTCGCCGTCGACCCGACGTCCAGCCGGACGGGCGGCTCCATCCTGGGCGACAAGACCCGGATGGAGCGCCTGGCCGTCGACCCCGCCGCCTTCGTCCGCCCGTCCCCGACCTCGGGCACGCTGGGCGGGGTCGCCAAGGCCACCCGCGAGTCGATGGTGGTGATGGAGGCGGCGGGGTACGACGTGGTGCTCATCGAGACGGTGGGCGTCGGGCAGTCCGAGACGGCGGTGGCGGGGATGGTGGACACCTTCCTGCTGCTCAGCCTGGCGCGGACCGGCGACCAGCTGCAGGGCATCAAGAAGGGTGTACTGGAGCTCGCGGACGTCATCGCCGTCAACAAGGCCGACGGCCCGCACGAGCGGGACGCGAAGGCGGCGGCACGCGAACTCGCTGGGGCACTACGACTGTTGCAGGCACCCGACGCGGCGTGGACGCCGCCGGTACTGACGTGCAGCGGGCGCGACGGCGCGGGGTTGGACGTCCTGTGGGAGCGGCTGCAGCAGCACCGCAAGGTGCTGGACGCGACGGGCGCCCTGGCCGCGAAGCGCCGCGACCAGCAGGTGGAGTGGACCTGGTCCATGGTCCACGACCAGCTCTACGCCCGCCTCCACGAGAACAGCGAGGTGCTGAGGTTGGCCCCCGAGTTGGAGACCCAGGTCCGCGCCGGCACCCTCCCCGCCGGACTCGCCGCCCAGCAGATCCTGGACGCCTTCTTCGCCTGATCCGCAGTACGAAGGTCGAGCGCCGTGCCCCACCCCTGCGTGGGGCACGGCGTTTCGCGGGTTTCGGGGTACTCGAACCACACCACCTTGCCCACCTCCACCGGGTACCACCCCCACGCATCCGCGAGCGCCTCCACGAGTAGCAGCCCCCGCCCACTGGTCGCCTCCTCCCCGGCGCACTCCCGTTCCGGCGACTCCACCCCCCGGTCAGCCACCTCCACCCGCACCCGCCCACCGCGCCAGCGGACGGAGACGACACACCGCTCCCCCGTGTGCACCAACGCGTTGGCGATCACCTCGCTCGCACACAACTCCAGCTCCTGAAGCGCGGTTTCGGAGAGCGGCACACCCCACTCCCGCACGATCGCCACCACCAACCGCCGCGCCGCCGGCACGGCGTCGGCTCCCGGTGGCTCCTCCCGTTCCAACGGAACCGGGAACCGGGCGTTGCTCAAGGGACTGACGACCATGGACGTCAGGCATCCCGCCTTCCCATGCATCAGACCGCCCTCTCATTCACACGAAGAGCGGCAGCCCACTCCAGTGCGCTCGTGATGTGCTCCGACTGGATGCCGACACGCGGATCCGGCTGGATCAGTAGGGTCGGATTTCCGAATGCGCTGCGATCGGCGGCCCACCTGTGATCCAGCGGCGTGAAGTCGTCGTCGATCCAGACGGCTGGAGCGGTGGCCAACCAGTCCGCGACATGGTTCCGCTTCCAGAGGTAGCCGTCAGGGTGGCTCGTGGTGATCTGCAGCCTCGGCAGGTCGATGTGCTCGAAGTCCGGCACATCGAGCAGCGGAGCGACGATGCGGCGGGCGTCGAATCGCCAGCTGGTGCACCACACGGGCTGAATGAGGCCGGAGTTGATGACCTCGGTGATCAGCGCGCCGTGGGTCGGGTTGAGCCAGACCCAGAATGGCCCGGCCACGTCGTCCGTGTGAACCTGGAAGCGGGCGTGGGTGGTCGGCGTGCTGCCATCGGCGGCGGGGAACGGGATGAGGACGCCGTCGATGTCCAACAGCAGGAACGGGGTGGCAAGCACTACTACCTCCGGGTGTCAGGGCTTCCGTGCGGTGATGAGGAGAGTGGTCGGCCAACGTGCGCCGACCGGAGCGCGGAGGTTGTGCACTCCGGTGACGAGCAGGCCGGCGCGGTTGAGGGCACGCACCCAGGCAGCCGAATCGGCGTCCCAGCGCTTCACCACGGCCTGGGTGCCGTCGGGCAGGGTCATCTGGTCACAGGTGCGGGGATCCACCGGAATGGCGCCGGTCCGCTTCGGGTGAGGAACAGAAAACGCGAGCACGCCACTGCGGTCGAGGCTGCGGGAACATGCGTAGAGGAGCTTGTACGGCTCAGCCGATCCGATCGCACCAAAGACGGACACGATGGCGTCCAGCCGGAGCCGGTCACGGTTGAGGTAGGCACTCGCGGTGGAACAGACGAAGTCGACTCCGGTGTGCCCGTAGTAACTCGTCGCCCGGTGGATCTGGCCACGGGAACTGTCGACCCCGGTGACCTGAGCACCGAGGCCGGCCAGGTGCGCGGCGTTGTGGCCGGGGCCGCAGCCGAGGTCCACGATTCGCCGCCCGCCCAGTTCCTCGCCCAGGATCTCGGAGCCGGGACCGACGCCAGGTCGTTGAGTCCACTCCATCTGATCAGGCGCCGTCAGCAGCTGCGGCGCCGCCCCAGCGAGGCGCTGGGCAGCGTGGGCGTCCCAGAGGTTCACAGTCACGCTTCCAGAAGACGGACGGCCGTGGTCAGGTGCCGACGGACGACGTTGACGTAGAGCGGGTCGTCCTGAGGGTTGTTGATCCACTTGATGGCCTGCTCCATGAACCACTCGCTGGCCCACACGCGGTGCCAGCCGAGAGCCCACTGCTCGGCGGACAGGCCACCGCGTTCGGCAAGCGTGTCCTTCGGGCCGCCGGTGGCGACGTAGGCCTCGATCAGCCTCCGCAGTCGGGCGGGATCGGGGTCGCCGATGGTTCCGTGCCAGGAGGCGAGGTCGAGCAGGCCGGGGCCGGTGAATGCGCGGGCGAAGTCGAGCAGGCGCCAGCCGTTCTCACCGATGTGCAGGCTGGTGGGGTGGAACTCGGAGTGCACCCAGCCGAACGGGGCCAGATCCGCACCGCCCGCACGCTTGGAGGCTGCAAGGGCGAGCGCTTCAAGCATCGCCGTGATGTCTGTGGTGCCCTCGGTCCAACGGCCGTTCTCGCGCAGACGGCGAAGGTGCCCGAGCGCCCGGGAGGGAAGGGCCGCGAGCGCTTCCTCCCCGAGTTCCGACAGGGACTCGGCCACGGGAGCCGCATGGAGGGCGACGGCGGCCACGACGCCATCGACGTCGCCCGCCTCTCGGAGCGGCTGGCCCAGGTCCTCGATGATCATGCCGAGCGTGCCTTCCCGGACGATGGAACCGATGACCTCCGGCACCGGGATGCCCGCGCTGTTCGCCGCCAGAAGGATCCGGTCCTCGCCATCGAACGGCTCGACGGCGTACTTGTAGACCGCGGTACGTCCGTTGTCGAAGCGCAGGCGTTCAACTCCGGACATGCCCCACACGCGCACCGGCTCCCGGGCGGGCGCGGGGTGTCCGGTGCTGAAGCAGAGACCGGCAAGGATGTCGGTGACGAGCTTGTTGTCCACGAGAGGCAGTTCCGTTCTGGTTGGTAGGGGGCTGGCAAGATCCGGGGCGGCAGCGCGCTTGCCGCCCCGGATCGACGTCAACGCAGGGCTCAGGCGACGGTCACGCGGTAGGAGTCGACCTGCTCGATCCACTCCGCCTTCATGTCGGCCAGCTCGTCGCGGAAGCGGGCCATGGAGGCGCCGTAGGGGGCGACGACGCCACCGGACTGGTCGGGGACGGACTGGCAGCCGTGGACGAGCCGGCCGCCGAGCGCCGTATGGGCCTTGATGCCCTCGATCCGGCGGTGCTCGTTGAACCAGCCGCCGTGGTAGACCTCGTCGAGCATCTGACCCTCCGCCTCCGAGAGGTCGAAGACCACGCCGGTGGCGGAGGGGAAGAACCAGCACGGACCGACGTTGCTGATGTGGCCGTCCAGCTCGACCTTGTTGAGGGCCATGAACGTGGCGGCCTCGCGGAGCATCCGCAGGTGCTCGCCGGTCACGTTCGGCAGACCGAGGCCGGCCAGGTGCTCGTCGCGGAACAGGTACGAGTAGACCTGGTGGGCGATGGCCAGCACCTCGCCCGCGTCGCGGGTCGAGCGCCCGTGGGTCTTGATGAACTCCAGCGCCAGCTGCTCGACGCTGGCCTCCTCGGTCTCGTCCACGCCCAGCAGGCCGTCCCGGACGGTCTGCCAGTCGATGACGAGCCAGGAGCCGGCCTCGAACCGGAAGAAGTACCTCTCCGGGTCGAGGCTGATCTGCTTGCCGTCCACGGTGATGCCGGGCAGACGGTTCCAGCGCGGGTCGAACGCCTCGGGCAGCTCGACGGTGATCGTCGCGGTGTCGACGGTGGTCACCTGATTCTCCGTTCCGGGTCGCGGCACCGGGTCAGTGCCGATTGGCTTGGCCTCGCCCCTGAGACGTCGGAGAACCGATCGCTCAGGGCGCCGCTGACTACGGTGGCGCCTCTGGCCGGACGCTTCCATGCCGGGCCGCGGTCTCCCACATACACGAGATGCATAGATCGACGGACACCAACCGTGTTGCTTCATATACTCTTGGTAGGGGATGTCGGGGCTAGCGGATCGGGCGGCGAACGTGTCGATCAGGAACGGACCCGCGCTCACGTGTCGCCGGTGCGGTGCGCGGCTTGCTACGGATCGTCAAGCTGCCTTCTGCTCCCCGTGCCAGGCAGTAGGTCGCGCCCAAGTCGGCCCTCAGCCGCCGAACCTTCCAGTCGAGTTCTGGACCACACAAGCACTCCTTGCAGCTTTCCAGGACCGTCACATCGGTCGGGTGTTGCGTGCATTCCGACTCCACCAACACCACCGGGCGGAGTACGGCCCGCGCGGTGTTCCCCAGAGTGTCGTCGGCCAGTGGCTGAGTCTCACACAGGCGCAGATCAGCCGAATCGAGACCGGACCCCTGTGACCGACCTGGTCTCCCTCATCCACTTCGCACGTGTGTTGAACATGCCGACCGAACGGCTATGGTTCAGCATTCCCGAGAAGCCATCCGAGGCACGAGTGGAGCCGTCCGTAATGGCTGAGCTCAACTCACCTGCAAGCGAAGTGGTTGCCAGCCAGGACTCTTGGCGCACCACTCGCCAATACCTCAACGCCCATCGTGCGCAACTCTCGCAAGCTGCCGGCCTGCTTTATCCCGCAGGGCTTCGCGTACCAAACACTGCACTGTTGATGCCACCGCCATGGACACCTCCGGTGCCTGTGCTCCTTCATCGCGTGCTCCTCAAGTGGGTAAACGCCGCGCCGGAGGCGCCGTTGGTCGAGGGTAGAGAGGTCGAGGCTCACCAGACCTTGCCCTTGTACAGCCCCAGCCGATCGTTCGAGCGCTACACCCAGGCGATTCGATACATCGACGCACCGACGTTGTTCGAGAATCGCCCGAGCTACCGGCTGACCGGAGTCGAGTGGGATCAGGACGGCGGCGGCGAGCTCTCCTTCGGGTTGGCCACTTACTTCGACAAACTCGATGTCTGCGAAGCTATCGGGCACGAGTTCGCTTCCGCCACGAGAGGGAACTCCGCCCACTGGGCCCGCCTACCGCTGCGGCGGTTGCTGAGCGATCCGTTCGACCTGGAGTTGCGGGCGGTTACGCCAGCCATCACCACACTGTTGTTGCGGGTACGGGCCTCTGGTGAGGCACGGTTCATGCTCCACTGGCGCGATCCACGCAAGGTCGCCACTGCCGGAGGCCTCTACGACACCATTCCGGCCGGAGAGTTCCAGCCCAGCACAATCACCGGGAATCCGGCTGGCAGCGACTTCGACCTCTGGCACAACATCGTCAGGGAGCTCAACGAGGAGCTACTGGGTGCACCTGAGTACGACGGATCCGGCAGCCGACCGCTGGACTATGATCGCTGGCCGCTCTACCGTTCGCTTGAGCGGGCTCGCCGAGACGGGCAGCTCCGGGTGTACTGCTTCGGCGTCGGCTGTGATGCGCTCACGTTGGCAGCGACCATCCCCAGCGTGTTAGTGATCAACGACGATGTGTTCGAGGAGCTCTTCGGCGAAGTGGTACGGACCAACGCCGAAGGGATTACGGTCACCAGGTGGAACGGGCAGGACACTTCGTCCGGCATCCCCTTCACCGAACGGAACGTTTCCCGATTCATCAGGAACGAACCCATGGCGCCGCCGGGCGCGGCATGCTTGGCTCTGGCCTGGAAGCACCGCGACCTGCTGCTCAACTCGTAACCAGTTTTGAACCGTCATTCCCGGTATGCAAACAAGGAGCATCGTGCTCAGCACGCCAGCAGCAGATGATCCGCCGAGTTCCATCAACAGTGCCGAACACTGGCGGCAGGTTCGAGCTTTCCTGAACGAGCAACGGTTCGCCTTGACCGGTCGGCTCCTGAACGAGAGCCCACCGGAGCACCGGGTCCCGGGCACGCCGCTGATCGCTCGGCAGCACTGGATCCCTGAGCAGCCGGTGCCTTTGGAGCGCGTCCGGCTGCGGTGGCGGCCGGACGCGCCGGATGGCCTCCTGGACGGGAGCGAGCCGGAGCTCGACCACGTCCGGCCTCGTCGGGCGGATGGCACTACGTATCTTCATTACGCGGATGCCGTAAGGGAGCTGGCCAAGCCCAAGTTGTTCGAAAACCGTGGCTGCTACCGCCTCTTGGACGTCGATGCTTCCACGGCCGAGCCCGTGCTGACCTTCGGGCGCGGGCAGTACTTCGACGTCATCAACATCTGCGAGGCCGTCGCCCACGAGTACGCGTCGGCCGCCCTGGTGGGCCCGGACCGGCACACGCCGTTCCGGGCCGCCATCGCCGATCCGACCGACCTTGCCCGACGCCCCGTCATGGCGGCCACGAGCACACTCACCATCCGGCACGACCGCCACACCGGCGAGGCGGAGTTCGTCCTCCACTGGCGTGACCCCGAGAAGGTCGCCAGCGGCGGCGGGCTCTACCAGGTGATGCCAGTCGGGATGTTCCAGGCCTCGCACGACGCACCGTGGAACGAGGCCAACGACTTCGACCTGTGGCGTTCCATCCTCCGTGAGCTAAGCGAGGAACTCCTCGGCTTCACTGAGGACTACGGAAGCGACAAGTCTCCCATCGACTACGCCTCTTGGCCGCTCAACCAGAAACTCACCGCTGCACGTGAGGACGGCACCCTACGCGTGTTCTGGCTGGGCCTCGGGATGGATCCGCTGACCTACGTCACCGACATGCTCACCGTGGCCGTCTTCGACGCCGAGCTGTTCGACGAGACGTTCCGACGGATCGTCTCCACCAACGATGAAGGCCGTCGGGTCGGGCTGGACGACGCCACGGGACGCTCGACCGGCATTCCCTTCACCGCGGATCAGGTGGATCGCCTCACCGACACGGAACCCATGCAGCCCGCCGGTGCGGCGCTCCTTCGCCTGGCCTGGCGGCACCGGCACGTACTCCTGCGGCCCCTCGCCGCCGGATAGGCGGCCGTCAGGTGCACGAGGCCCACAGCAGTGTATGAAGGCCGCGAAGGATGCCGCACCTTCGTGGACGCCCTCGTGGGTCTCGGCGACATCGTGGGTCCTGCCGCCCCGCTCGGGCGGGGCGATGAAGGAGTAGAGGTAGCCCTGGTGGGCCATGAAGACGACGCAGTCGTCGAGGGACTCGCCGGGGGCCGCTTCCGACAGGATCTCGCGGGCGCTCTCCTTGGTGCCCAGGATCTCCGGGAAGGCGTACGTCTTCCCCGCAGCGCGTGGAACCCGCCGCCGGCGAGGGCCACTGCTTGAGCACGCCTTCCGGGTCTCGCACGAGCGACGATCCCGCACGTCCCAATGACGGCAGACATGGCGTCACGTCACGTGCCATTCCTGAGGGCTGGGGCCCCGAAGTCGATTCAGGTTCGGATGTAACGCTCCTGTCGTGCGTCGCCAAGAGGAGATGTGGGGGACGGACAGACAAGGGAGTCGATGTGAGGCAACCGCCGGACAGCGGTCTGGTCGCGCGGATCGGTGAGGATCCGGAGGCGTTCGAGGCCTTCTACCGTGAGCACGTGCAGGCGGTGCTGCGGTACGCGACCCGGCGGACCCGGGACCCGCACGCTGCGGCCGACCTGGTCACCGAGGTATTCCTCGCGGCGATCTCGGCCGCCGGCGGGTACCGGCCGCAGCTGGGCACGCCGATCGCCTGGCTGCACGGCATCGCCCGCAACGTGGCCGCGTCCCAGGAACGGCGCGCGGCGCGGATCTGGGCGGCCGAGGGCCGGATAGCCGGCCACCGGCTGCTGGACGGCGATGACATCGCACGGCTGGAGGAGCGCATCGACGCCGAGCGCGCCTCGCGGCAGCTGCTGGAACGCATCGCTCTGCTGCCGCGCGGACCGCGGGAGGTGCTGGAACTGGTGGCGGTTGACGGTCTGAGCGTCTCCGAGGCCGCCAAGGCACTCGGTATCAGCACCGTGGCCGCCCGGGTCCGGCTGCACCGGGCTCGCAAGGCCCTCCAGCAGCCCGGCGCCAATCCCGAGTCCGATCCGTCCCCCTCGTCCCTTGTGGAGGCCTGAATGAACGCCGAACGCTTCGAGGAGCGGTTGATGCACGAGCTCAAGAACCATGTCCAGCAGCGGGCGGAGAGCCCGCACCCCGACCAGTCGGCCACGGCCCGACCCCGCCGTCGCGCCCGCGTGCGCTGGGTCCCGGTCGGTTTGGCCTCGGGTCTGGCCGCCGCCGTGGCGGGTGTCGCCCTGACCGTGCTGCCGAGCCAGCCCGCGGCCGCCTACACCCTGCAGAACGACGAGAGCGACCTCGTCAAACTCACCATCATCAACCCGGCCGGCAAGATCGACCTGGGCAAGCTGCAGAAGGACCTGGACCGCATCGGCGTTCGCAGCCGCGTCCTGGCCGGTGACCCCGACTGCGCCACCCCGTGGGGCAGCCCCGACCCGTCGGCGTCCCCCAGCCCCTCCACGTCGCCGTCCGGTCCCCCCAGCCCGGAACCGCCCCACGGCGAAACGCCGCGCTCGGCACCGCCCGCTTCGGCGAGCCCCAGCCCCGGCGGCACCAGCTCGTCGGCCAACGGCTGGGACATCGGCTGGGAGGACGGCAAGACCGTTCTCTACATCCGCCCCAGCAAGATCCCCGCCGGCAAGCTGCTCATGGTGGGCTTCCCCCTCGCCAAGACCGACCCCTCCCACGCCTACGGCGTGATCACGGGAGGTCTGCTGGACGGATCGGGCCCGGACTGCCTGCCGGCCCCGCCGCCCGGCACCGTTCGCTTCCAGTAGGGCCATGACCGTGTCCACGGGAGGCCTCGCGGCCGCGAGGCCTCCCGTGGTCGCACTGACCACCGTGTCGGGCTCCCCGGCCGCGGCGTCACCCTCCACCGCGGCCGGTAGCGGTGGAGGGTGACGCATGTTCGAAGACCATGGACCGGGGACCGGCGACCCGCGCTCACGAAGCGCGAGCGCGGCCGGGGCGGATACGGCCGTGGCCGGCCTCAGCGGCGGCCGACGGCCTGGCGGGTGCGGCGCACGGCGCGGTGGAGACGCTGGAGGGCGACGAAGCGGTGCATCCGGCCGGCCGTCGTCAGGCCGTACTTGAGGCGCAGTTGGGGGCTGAGGCCGGCCTGGGCCTCGGGGCCGATGGCCCGCAGGAGGCGGCTGACGTGCTGCTGGTAGGCGGCGCGGTAGGCGCGGTCGCCGTCGGGGACGGTCCAGAAGAACATCGGGATCTCCTCGACCAGGCAGTTGCGGTCGTAGGCGCGCAGGTGGTCGGCGAAGACGGGCTCGGGGCGGGCGAGCAGCCATGCGCGGACGAGTTCCATCGAGCGGATCCGGTCGACCAGTCCGCGCGGGTCGGTCTTCTTCTGGGTGATGGAGAGGTCGCCGTCCTCGCGGACCCGCCAGTGGTAGATCGGGTCGGCGAGCACATCGACCTGCTCGGCGAGGAAGTGGTGGGGCACGCTGACCGGGGCGTCCTCGTACAGGATGCCCTCGGGGTAGAGCAGGCCCGCGCCGTCGAAGAAGGTGCGCCGGTAGACCTTGTTCCAGGCGGTGCGGTCGGTGACCAGGGCGGGCAGTTCGCTGACGTGGGTGCGCAGCCGGGTCTCGCGGAACGGGCGGCGGTGGCCGTGCGAGGGGCTGAGGCCGGTGGTGCGCAGCCGCAGGGCATTGCCGGCGGCGAAGTCGGAGCCGGTCCCGTCCAGGGTGTCGATCATCAGCTGGTAGGCGTGCGGCGGCACGGTGTCGTCGCTGTCGACGAAGGCCAGGTACTCGGTGCCGGGGGTGAGGTGGCGCCAGCCGGTGTTGCGGGCGGCGCCCAGGCCCTGGTTCTCCTGGCTGACCAGCCGGAAGCGCGGGTCCCGCTCGGCGTGGGCCTTGGCGATGGCCGGGCCGTCGTCGGTCGAGCCGTCGTCGACCATGACGCACTCGAAGTCCCCGAAGGTCTGCGCCGCGATCGAGTCCAGGCACTCCGGGAGGTAGCGCCCGACGTTGTGGATCGGGACGACGAGGGAGAGACGCGGGGCCATCGGGCGCCCTTTCGCTCGGCGGCGGCAGCGGCTGCGGCGACGGCGGTGGCGGCGCAGCGGCGGCGACGCAGCGGACAGGGCCGGGGGGCCGTTGCCGGCCGGTCACCGGCGGTGGTCCGAGCGAGCGTAGGGAGGGCACGCGACCGGCAGGCGAACGGCGGGTGGCGTCCGGCCTGCGACGGGGTGCACCGGCTGTGTCGGGCGTCAACTCCCGTACGGGACAGGTACGACAGGGGTCGGCCCCGGACCGCCCGACCGGTCCGGGGCCGACCGTCACCCGACGGGGTCAGGCGCTCTTGACGGCCGCGAAGCGGTCCGACACGTCCTGCCAGTTGACGACGTCCCACAGGCGGGTGACGTAGTCCGGGCGGACGTTGCGGTACTGCAGGTAGTAGGCGTGCTCCCAGGCGTCGAAGGCCAGCAGCGGAGTGGTGTTCTGGCCGACGTTGCCGTGGTGGTCGTAGACCTGCTCGACGATCAGGCGCTGCCCGAGCGGCTCCCAGGACAGGATGCCCCAGCCGGAGCCCTGGACGCCGGTGGTGGCGTTGGTGAGCTGCTTCTTGAAGGCCTCGAAGCTGCCGAAGTGCTCGGTGATGGCGTCGGCCAGCTCACCCTCGGGGCGCTCGCCGCCCTCGGGCGAGAGGTTCTGCCAGAACAGCGAGTGCAGCACGTGGCCCGACAGGTGGAAGGCGAAGGTCTTCTGCAGGCCGACCAGGCCGCCGAACTGCTCCTTGTCGCGGGCCTCGGCCAGCTGGTCGAGGGTGTCGTTGGCGCCCTTGACGTACGCGGCGTGGTGCTTGGAGTGGTGCAGCTCCAGGATCTCGGCCGACATCGCCCGCTCCAGCGCGGAGTAGTCGTACGGGAGGTCGGGAAGCGTGTAGGTGCCCATCAGGACACGGCCCCTTTCGGCGGGTTGCACCGCGTTTGACGGCGGTGGAGGTGTGATCGTGCCGGGACAACACTATTGCGTATGAGTTGCAAGAACGAAGCATGGGCTCCTGCTTATTCCTCACATCCCGTCGGGCACAATGGTCGTCGTTCCGTGTAATGACCGACAAAGGTGAGTGACTGTGACAGGGTCACCGGTGGTACTGGGCATCGAGTCCTCCTGCGACGAGACCGGCGCGGGCCTGGTGCGCGACGGCGTGCTGCTCGGACAGGCGGTGGCCTCGTCGATGGACGAGCACGCCCGCTACGGCGGGGTGGTGCCGGAGATCGCCGCCCGGGCGCACGTGCACGCGATGGCGCCGGTGGTCCGGGAGGCGCTGGACCGGGCCGGACTCGCCCTGGCGGACGTCGGCGCGGTCGCGGTGACCGCCGGCCCCGGACTGGCCGGGGCGCTCCAGGTGGGCGTGGCCGCCGCCAAGGGGTACGCCTTCTCGCTGGGCGTCCCGCTGTACGGCGTGCACCACCTCGCCGGGCACGTCGCCGCCGCCACCCTGGACGGCGGGCCGCTGCCCGACCCCTGCGTGGTGCTCATCGTCTCGGGCGGCCACACCTCGCTGCTGCTGGTGCGCGACCTGGCCCGGGACCCGATCGTCCACCTCGGCGACACCCTGGACGACGCGGCCGGCGAGTGCTTCGACAAGGTCGCCCGGATCCTGGGGCTCCTCTACCCGGGCGGTCCGGCGATCGACCGCGCGGCGCGCGAGGGCGATCCGACGGCCGTCCGGCTGCCGCGCCCGCTGACCGGGCCGCATGACGACCCGTACGCGTTCTCCTTCTCCGGCCTGAAGACCGCGGCCGCCCGCTGGGTCGAGGCGCAGCGCGAGCCCCGGGTGCCGGACGCGGCGGCCGCGCTGCAGGAGGCGATCGCGGACGTGCTGACCCGCAAGGCGGTGCGGGCCTGCCTGGACCACGGGATCGGCACCCTGGTGGTGGTCGGCGGGGTCGCGGCCAACTCCCGGGTGCGGGCGCTGGCCGAGCGGCGGTGCGCGGCGGCGGGGATCGCGCTGCGGGTGCCGCCGCTGCGGCTGTGCACCGACAACGGCGCGATGGTGGCGGCGGTCGGGGACCTGCTGGTCCGCGCGGGTGCGGAGCCGGCCCCGGCGGACCTGTCGGTGGATCCCTCGGCGCCGCTGGAGTTCGCGGCGCTCACGCCCCGGGCGCTCGCGCGGGCCTGACAACCCCGCATACCCGACAGCCACACAGACCGCTCGCCCGCGCGAACCTGACAACGTTTCGGTCTCGCCGACCGGCAATCCGCTCCCGGCCCTTCCCTCCGCGTTCTCCGTTGTGCCATTTTACATGTCACACGGCAAGGCCCGTGCGCCCCACGCAGCACGGCAGCCCCCACCCCAACGGCCCCGGAGGCCCCCACAGATGCGTCCCTCCTCGATGGCGAAGGACGCCGCGCGCAGGCTCCCCGCGCTCGGCACCGCGCTCCTCCTCTCGCTCGGCCTGTTCGCGCCGGCCGCCCAGGCCGCCGGCACCCCCGGAGCCCCCGGCACCGCACCGGCCGGGAGCCCGGCCACCTCGGCTGCCTCGGCGACCTCGGCCGGGAAGGCCGCGCCGCGCACCATCCCCGTGCCCAAGTCGCCCGACACCCCGCAGGACGACCGGCCGCTCGCCTCGGACCCGCAGGCCAAGGCGACCGCCCCGACGGCGGGCAGCACCGTCGGCGCCGCCAAGTCGGCCCGGTCGCTCTCGGCCGCCGCCTGCGACGTCTCCGCCTTCACCGGCAAGTCCGGTGCCGCGCTGGTCCAGCAGGTCAAGTCGGCCGGGCTCGACTGCGTCAACACGCTGTTCCAGCTCACCGGCAACGATGCCAAGGGCGCCTTCAACGAGGCCCAGATGGTCACCGTCGCCAACGCCCTGCGCGACACCGCCGCCACCTACCCCGGCGACAACTCCACCTCGGCCGGGAACCTGGTGCTCTTCCTGCGGGCCGGCTACTACGTCCAGTGGTACAACAAGGACGCCGTCGGCCCGTACGGCGACAGCCTCAAGACCGCCATCCGCGGCGCGCTGGACTCCTTCTTCGCGGCCCCGCGCACCAGGGACGTCAGCGACGCCAACGGCAACACGCTCGGCGAGGCCGTCACCCTGATCGACAGCGCCCAGGAGAACGCCCGGTACACCGGCGTCGTCAAGCGGCTGCTGAACGACTACACCGGCAGCTGGCCCGCCGCGATGACCACCGCCGTGGCCAACACCGAGACCGTCATCGAGCGCGGCTTCGACCTGCCGGAGTTCGTCTCCGCCCTCCAGGCCGACCCCACCTTCGCCACCACCGCGTCGTCCTTCGTCACCCGCAACAGCGGCCTGATCAACGGCGGCGACCTGGTCACCAGGATCGGCATCCAGCTGGGCAACCTGGTCGCCCACGAGGAGCTGCGCCCCCAGGGGCGGCCGATCCTCAAGGACCTGATCAACCGCTACCCGCTGGTCGGCAACACCGGTCCGCTCACCATGAACCTTCTCTGGTTCACGGAGAAGAAGGACGAGGGCAACTGCTCCCTCTACGGCACCTGTGACGTCCCGGCCAAGCTGGTCCCGCTGGTGCTCACCGTCGACCACACCTGCAACGCCAACCTGCGTATCCGCGCCCAGGACATGACCGCGCAGCAGCTCGCCGACACCTGCACCAGCCTGATCAACCAGGACGCGTTCTTCCACAAGATCGTGAAGGACAACGGCCCGGTCGCCAACGACAACAACACCAACCTCGAGGTCGTCGTCTTCGACGACTACTACAACTACAGCCTGTACGCCTGGGAGATGTACAAGATCGAGGTCGACAACGGCGGCATGTACGAGGAGGGCGACCCGGCCAAGGCCGGCAACCAGGCCCGCTTCATCGCCCACGAGGCCTCCTGGCTGCGCCCCCAGTTCCAGATCTGGAACCTCAACCACGAGTACACCCACTACCTCGACGGCCGCTACGACATGTACGGCGACTTCAATGCCGGCATGACCACCCCGACCATCTGGTGGGTCGAGGGCCTCGCCGAGTACGTCTCCTACAGCTACCGCGGCGAGCACTACGACGCCGCCGTCGCCCAGGCCGGCCAGGGCACCTACGCGCTGAGCACCCTGTTCGACACGACCTACGAGAACTCGAACTCCACCCGGACCTACAACTGGGGCTACCTGGCGGTCCGTTACATGCTCCAGTCGCACCCGGACGACGTCACCGCGCTGCTCGCCAAGTACCGCGCCGGTGACTGGAACGGCGCCCGCACCCTCCTGAAGACCACCATCGGCACCAAGTACGACGCCGACTTCGCCACCTGGCTCAAGGCCTGCGCCGCCGACAACTGCGGCTCGCTACCCACCACCCAGGCCCCCCTGTGCACTGCCGCCGACGCCCGGCAGTTCGACAAGAACTGCCGCCGGGACAACGTCGCCGCCACCACCGGGAACTACAGCTACAGCTTCCTGAACCTGCCGGCCGGCGTGAAGCAGCTGACCATCACCACGAGCGGCGGCACCGGCAACGCCGACCTGTACTACAACAGCGGCTCCTGGGCCACCACCGGCTCGTACCAGGCCAAGTCGACCACCAGCGGCAACAGCGAGACCCTGACCATCACCAACCCGCCGGCCGGTTACGTCTTCTTCAGCCTCTACGCCCAGCAGGGCTTCGGCGGCGTGACCGTCACCACGACCTACAACTGATCACGTGCTCGACACCTGACCGACCGCGCCGTACCCGTCGTACGCGCAGCAGGGCCCCGCGGCTTCGCGGGGCCCTTTCGCGTTCCCACTCCGCGCCCCACCTTGATTTCCATGGGTTATAACGATTCGACCATCGAATAGACCGCTAACAACACGCAGAGATCGCATAATCCTCTGCGGAAGGGGTGTCCGAGCGGCGATCTTTCGGTTAGGGTCCATGACAGATGAACCCGTTCGGCACCCGGCAACGGAATGCCGAATAACTCGGACGGCCCGGGTGCGGCATTCTCGCCGCACCCGTAATCACCGGAATGGAGACAGCCATGAAGATGATCAAGACGCTCGTCAAGAAGTTCAAGAAGAACGAGGACCTCGCGAACCACGCGTGGGTGCTGCACGTCATCTGACGTGGTCGGCCGTCGGCGGGAGCGAGGGTCGGCCACGTCTCCCGCCGGCGCCGCGGCGCGTCCGGAATTCCCCGCGCGCCGCACCGAACGCACTTCCCAGGCATTTCCCGGGCATTTCGCATTGGAGGCCGAATTCCCATGGAAGAAATGGCGACGGCCACCACGCGCAGCCGTACCGTCGTGTTCGCCCCGACGATTCGGGACCTGCTGGCCAGGGACGAGAAGGTCTTCCGGATCGACCCGGCCAAGGTCGGCGTCTCGGACTCCCGACTGATGGCCGAAATCGTCGCGGCCCGCCCCGTGCTTTCCACCGAGCGATCGGTCTACAAACCCGCCGCGGGCGCCGAAATCCCCCACGACAGCGCGACCCGGACGATCCGGGCGCTGGGCCAGGACGCCGTGGCGGGCAGCCGCAAGCCGCCGCCCCCGGCCCGCGGGATGGCCGGCGCCTGGCCCTACGCGGGCACCTCCTACCTGCGCCGCTGGCTGTTCTCCGGCGACCCGCTGCCCGTCTCGCTGCTGTCGAAGCGCGGCGTGACCCGCTCCGACACCCTCTCCCGGCTCGTCGACCGCGCCGCCACCCGCTGGCCCGGCTCCGCCGAGCAGGACGGGCGCACCGCACTGGCCGGGCTGATCCGCGACGCCGACGACCCGCTGGACCGCCGGCAGGCCGTCGCGATGTACCGGCGGGCGACGGCCACCCTGTGCGACGGCGTGGCCGCGCTGACCGGCAACGCCCTCTGGCTGATGGGCCCGGAACGGGACCGGCCGGAGCAGCGCGCCGACCTCACCGCCATCCTCTGGGAGACGCTGCGGCTACTCCCACCGGCGTGGATGCTGTACCGCAACGGCGGCGCGGCGTACACCGCCCTGCACCCCGAGATCCGCCCCGAGGACGACGTCGCGCTCTTCCCGCTGCTGATGCACCGCCACCCCGACTACTGGCCCGACCCGCTGGAGTTCCGCCCCGAACGCTGGGACGGCGTCACGGACCCGGAGAAGGCGCCCGCGTTCATGCCCTTCGGCTTCGACGGTGCCCGCTGCTGGGCCAAGCACCTGATCGTGCCGCTGGCCGAGCGGCTGCTGACCGTTGCCCTGGACAACCGGCTCACCGTCCGCGGCCCGCAGCAGGAGGCGCAGGTGCCGCTGCGCTCCCTGCTCTCCGTACGGTTCGAGGCGCAGGTCGGGGCCTGACGCCCGGCTCGTAGAGGACCCCTGGGGCCCCGCGCTCCCGCGCCCCGGAACACCCCTGACACCACGGGACACACCATGGAATCGCCCACGCTGGCCGACTGGGTCGGCGACGTCCGGAGCTTCGCCGAGCGCCAGTGGCAGCGCGAGCCCGCGCTCTTCCCCCGGGAGAACCCGGCGGCCCCGAAGGCCCCGAACGCCCCGGACGCCCCGGACGCCCCGGCGGCACCGGTGGGTCCCGCGGCCGCCGCCTCGCCGTTCGACCTCGACGAACTGGACGCCGCCTTCGACGGCGGGCTGCTGCGCACGCCCTACCTGGAGATGGTCCGCTCCGACAAGGTCACCATCCCGCCCGAGGCCTTCACCACCTCCCGCGTGGTCAACGGCGTCACCCACCACGGCTTCGCCGACCGGGCGCGGGTCCTCGCCCAGTTGCGCCGCGGGGCGACCCTGCTGCTGCGCTGCGTCGACCAGTGGCACCGCCCGACCGGCGACCTGGTGGCCCGGCTCTCCGAGGACCTCGACCGGCGGATAGAGGCCTTCTTCTTCGTCACCCCGGCCGGCGGACAGGGCCTCGCGGTGCACCGCGACGACGCCGACGTGTTCGTCCTCCAGGCCGCCGGCCGCAAGACCTGGTACGTCCACGACGCGCCGACCGCGGCCGACTGGCGGCTCGGCGAACTGCCGGACGACGAGCGCTCCCCACTGCGGCTGCACGGCGTCCTCGAACCCGGCGGCGTGCTCTACGTCCCGCGCGGCTTCGCCCACCGGGCGGTCGGCGCCGGCGGCCTCTCCGCCCACCTGTCGCTGACCGTCCGCGACCTCTCCGTCCAGGACCTGCGCGCCGCCCTGGAACGGCAGTTGGCCGAGGGCCTCGACCTCCCGGCCCGCCCGCTCGGCGAGGCCGCGATCACGGACGCCTGCGCCACCCTGCTCGACCACGCCCGGGCCCGGCTCGCCGCGCTCGGTCCCGAGGACCTCCTGCGCGCCGCCCGCGCCGCCCGGTCGGTCCGGTCCGACCGGACCGACCAACCCGACCGGGGCGGCCCGCCGATCGCACCGGCGCCGCCGGAGACCCTCGCCGAGGCGGCCCGGTCCTGGGAGTCCGGTGCGCCCGCCGCCGGACGCACCGGACCGTCCTCCCTCGGCCGCACCTGGCGCAAGCTGCGCGACGCGGCCCGCACGGGGGCCTGACGGGCAAACGGGCGGGGCCGGGTGAACAACCACCCGGCCCCGCCCGTCGGCCGTCACTCGGCCCGCAGCGCGTCCACCGTGCGCGCTCGCGCCGCCCGTACGGCCGCTCGCCGCCCGGCTTGGACTGTCCGAGGCGACGGTGAAGACGCACGTGGCCCGGATCCTCGGCGAGCTGGGCCTGCGGGACCGGGCCCAGGTGGTGGTCGCGGCGTACGAGACCGGGCTGGTGAGCGTGGGCTCGTCAGAGGTCCGATGAGGAGTCCGGGTCAGGAGTCCCCGTAGCGACGGCAAGGACCCGTGACGACGGCGGGAGCCCGTGGCGACGGCGGGAGCCCGGGGGTGGCGCCCCTGGGCTCCCGCCGTCGCCGTCAGTCGACCGGCATCACGCGAGGTCGAAGCGGTCCGCGTTCATGACCTTGACCCAGGCCGCGACGAAGTCCTCGACGAACTTCTCCTTGGCGTCGTCGGCCGCGTACACCTCGGCGATGGCCCGCAGTTCGGCGTTGGAGCCGAACACCAGGTCGGCGCGGGTGCCGGTCCACCGCACCCGGCCCGACTCGTCCCGACCCTCGAAGGTGTGCGCGTCCTCCGAGGTGGCCTTCCAACTGGTGCCCAGGTCCAGCAGGTTGACGAAGAAGTCGTTCGTCAGCACGCCCGGGGTGGAGGTGAGCACGCCGTGCGTGGACTTGCCGTGGTTGGCGCCCAGCACGCGCAGGCCGCCGACCAGCACGGTCATTTCGGGCGCGCTGACGCCCAGCAGGTTGGCCTTGTCGAGCAGCAGGTACTCGGCCGGCAGCCGGTTGCCCTTGCCGACCCAGTTGCGGAAGCCGTCCGCCTTGGGCTCCAGCGCGGCGAAGGACTCGGTGTCGGTGAGCTCCTGCGTCGCGTCCACCCGCCCGGGCGCGAACGGCACCTCGACGGCCAGGCCGGCCGCCTTGGCGGCCTGCTCGACGCCGACGCCGCCGGCCAGCACCACCAGGTCCGCGAGCGAGACCTGCTTGTCGCCGGCCTGCGCGTTGAACTCCTGCCGGACGCCTTCGAGGGCGCGCAGCACGGTGGCGAGCCGGTCGGGCTCGTTGACCTCCCAGCCGGCCTGCGGCTGGAGCCGGATGCGGCCGCCGTTGGCGCCGCCGCGCTTGTCGCTGGAGCGGAAGGAGGAGGCGGCGGCCCAGGCGGTGGAGACCAGCTCGGACACCGACAGGCCCGTGGCGGCGATCCGCCGCTTGAGGTCGGCGACGTCGGCCTCACCGATCTGCCGGTAGGTGGCCTCCGGCAGCGGGTCCTGCCAGAGCAGGTGCTCGGCCGGGACCTCCGGGCCGAGGTAGCGGACCACCGGGCCCATGTCGCGGTGGGTCAGCTTGAACCAGGCGCGGGCGAAGGCGTCGGCGAACTCCTCCGGGTTCTCCAGGAAGCGCCGGGAGATCGGCTCGTAGACCGGGTCGAAGCGCAGTGAGAGGTCGGTGGTGAGCATGATCGGCACGTGCCGCCTGCTCGGGTCGTGGGCGTCGGGGACGGTGCCCTCGCCGCCGCCGTCCTTGGGCTTCCACTGGTGCGCGCCGGCGGGGCTCTTGGTGAGCTCCCACTCGTAGCCGAACAGCGTCTCGAAGAAGCTGTTGTCCCAGGTGACCGGGGTGGGCGTCCAGGTGCCCTCCAGGCCGCTGGTGATGGCGTCGCCGCCGACGCCGGTGCCGAAGGTGCTCCTCCAGCCGAGGCCCTGCTGCTCGATCGGGGCGTCCTCCGGGGCCGGGCCCACGGAGTCGGCCGGGCCGGCGCCGTGGGTCTTGCCGAAGGTGTGGCCGCCGGCGATCAGCGCGACGGTCTCCTCGTCGTTCATCGCCATCCGGTAGAAGGTCTCGCGGATGTCGCGCGCGGCGGCGATGGGGTCCGGGTTGCCGTTGGGGCCCTCGGGGTTGACGTAGATCAGGCCCATCTGGACGGCGGCCAGCGGGTTCTCCAGCTCGCGGTCGCCGGTGTAGCGCTCGTCGCCGAGCCAGGTGGTCTCGGGGCCCCAGTAGACGTCCTCGTCCGGCTCCCACTCGTCGACCCGGCCGCCGCCGAAGCCGAAGGTCCGGAAGCCCATGCCCTCCAGGGCCACGTTGCCGGACAGCACGATCAGGTCGGCCCAGGACAGGGCGCGTCCGTACTTCTTCTTGACCGGCCACAGCAGGCGGCGGGCCTTGTCCAGGCTGGCGTTGTCCGGCCAGCTGTTCAGCGGGGCGAAGCGCTGCTGGCCGCCGCCGGCGCCACCGCGGCCGTCGCTGATCCGGTAGGTGCCGGCGCTGTGCCAGGCCATCCGGATGATGAAGGGGCCGTAGTAGCCGAAGTCGGCCGGCCACCAGTCCCGCGAGGTGGTGAGGGCCTCCTGGATGTCCCGCTTGACGGCCGGGAGGTCGAGGGTCTTGAAGGCCTCGGCGTAGTCGAAGTCCGCACCGAGCGGATTGGCCACGGCGGGGTTCTTCGCGAGGATCTTCAGATTGAGCCGTTCCGGCCACCACTGGCGGTTCCCGCCGCCCTGGGTGGGGTGCGGCGCCCGCCCGTGGTTCACCGGGCAGCCCTCCGCGTTCGCCTCTACGCCGGTTGCATCGTGGTTGTCAGACATGGGAATCCTTCCCTCACAAGGCGGATCACGGTGTCTTCTCTGCTACCTACGGCACCTACTGCTGCTGTCTGGTCCTGGCGCGTCACGTGCTGCCCCTGCTCGCCGTTGCGCACGGCAGCGACGGGAGTCACGTGCTGCTGCTACCCAGGCTAGCGCCGGAGCCGATCCTACGATGGACGGAATCCAAGTCAAGAAAGACACCAAAGCCATATCCGATCGGGATCCGGAAGGCACCGGATGTGAATTGGTAAACTCCGGTCCTCCCCTTGACCTGAATAGGTGAACCGATATGAGTGACCTGCTGGAGCGACTGCGCGGGCGCGGCTGGCGCCTCACCTCCCAGCGGCGTGTCGTGGCCGAGGTCCTGGACGGCGAGCACGTGCACCTGACCGCCGACGAGGTGCACGCCCGGGCGGCGGAGCGCCTCCCGGAGATCTCCCGGGCGACGGTCTACAACACGCTCGGCGAGCTGGTCGCCCTGGGCGAGGTCGTCGAGGTGGCCACCGACGGGCGCGCCAAGCGGTACGACCCGAACGCGCACCGCCCGCACCAGCACCTGATCTGCACCGGTTGCGGCGCCATCCGCGACGTCCAGCCGCGGGGCAATCCGCTGGCCGACCTGCCGGCCGAGCAGCGCTTCGGGTTCGCCGTGTCGCAGGCGGAGGTCACCTACCGGGGGCTGTGCCCGACCTGCGCGGGCTGATCGCCCCGATGGTCGGCCCGATGGTCCGCCCGGACGGTCGGCCCGCCGGCTCTTTCGCGGGCGCCGTGCGGTCGCGTGCCCGGCTCCGTCGGCGGGCGGCAGTGGCTGGTATGTCGTGATGATGGACGTATGCATGCACAGGCGGATCACGAACCGGATGACGCCCGCCACCGGGAGTTCGGGGTCACACCGCTGGGCACCGCGGTGCCCCCCGCGGCCGTCGGACTCCCGCCGCCGTCCGGGCGGACGCTCCCCGGCACGCTGACGGATCCGCCGTTCGTGGGGGCGCGGCGGTCCGCTTCGCCCGCCCGTGTCCGGCCGGTTCCCCGCGGTTCCTCGTTCGACCGGGCGCACCGTCACCGGAGCGCGCGGTGAGGCTCCCGGGCTTCGGCGGGGCCGCTCGGCACCGTGCGACGGAGCCGGACGGGACGGAGCCCCAGGTGCCCGCCCCGCCGGCCTGGATCCGCTGGCTGCCCGCCATCTACGTCGCGGTCATCCTGGCGCTGGAACCGATCACTCCCGTGCAGTGGCCGGTGAGCTTTCTGCTCATCGCCCTGCCCGTCATCGCCGCTTTCGCCCACGGTCCCGCCTTCGTCGGCGCCATCACCGTCTTCGCCTTGGTCTTCGAAGGCGTGCTGGCGGGCACTCCGTGCTGTGCGGGCCGCGCCGTGGGTTATCTGTGGGAGCGCCACTACGTGGCCACCTACTTCTCCACGGCACTGGTCGGGGCGCTGGGCGTCCTTCTGGCCGCCCACCGAATGCGCAGGGAACGCACCCTGGCCACCGTGCGCTCGGTGGCCGAGACGGCGCAGCGCGTGCTGCTGCGTCCGGTTCCCCACCGCCTGGGCCGCGTCAGCATCGAAACCCTGTACGTGTCGGCAGCTGCGGAGGCCCAGATCGGCGGCGACCTCTTCGAGGCGATGAGCACCGCGCACGGTGTGCGCCTGCTGATCGGCGATGTCCGGGGCAAGGGCCTGCTCGCAGTGGAGACGGCCGCGGCGATGCTGGCCGCCTTCCGCGAGGCCGCCTACGACGAGCCCGATCTGCCCGCGGTGGCGCGTCGACTGGAGCGGAGCATGAGCCGCCGGGCCGACCAGCTCCCCGGAAGCGAGGAACGCTTCATCACCACCGTGCTCGCCGAGATTCCCGGCGACGAGCCCGTGGTCCGCATCGTCAACTGCGGTCACCCCCCGCCGCTGCTCATCAACCGGGATAGCGTCAGCGAACTGGCCCCGCGGGATCCGTCGCCGCCTCTCAACCTCGGCGTGCTGCTCGGCGGCGACTACCACGTCGACGTGGAGCCCTTCCGTCCGGGCGACCGGCTGCTGCTGTACACCGACGGCGTGACTGAGACTCGCGACCGGACCGGAGCCTTCTACCCGCTCACCCAGCGTGTCCGCAACTGGACCGCCCTGCCGCCACGCGAGCTCCTGAACCGTCTGCACGAGGATCTGCTCGCATACAGCGGTGCCGCCCTCGACGACGACATCGCCGTGCTTCTCGGCCACCGGCTCCCCGACGACGGCGCTGACGCGGACTGATCACAGGGGCTCCGTCGGGCACCGCCCCTCGCTACCTGCCCCAGATCGTCCGGTACGCCTCACGGTAGCCCGACGGGTCCCAGGAGGTTGCTCCGCCGCTGTTGGCGGCCGTGGCGATGTGGACCGGGGCGACGTAGCCGCTGGCGGGCTGGTCGGAGAAGGCGCGGTTGAACTCGTCGACGATCTGCCAGCCCTGTGCGGCGAGGGGTTCGGGGACGGTGGCGGCCTGGAACTGTCTGCTGTCGATGCGCTGGAAGGCCGAGGGGTCGCCGTCGCCCGCGCCGATGTTGTACGGGGCCGCGTCGCCCGGTCTGCCGGCCGCGCGCAGGGCGGGCGCGGCGTCGGCGAAGTACAGGTCGTTGATGGCGACGGAGTGCGTCCACTGGCCCTGGAAACGGGCGAGGAGGGCGGAGACCTCCTGGGGAGTGCGGCTGGTCGCGTCCGGGATGGGGATGTTCTCGGAGGCCAGCAGTCTCACGCCGGGGCAGGTGGCGAGTTCGTCCTTGATCAGTTGGGACTTGGTCCTGGCGAACGGAACGGAGTCGTCGGTGAAGACGACGGCTCCGGCGTCGCCGTTGGACTCCGCGATGACCCAGTCCGCGCTGAGCCGTGCGACATCCCCGACGTTGGTGGTGATGTTGCTGAAGAGCGGCGGGTTCGTGCTCGGCCCGGGAGCCGCGACCGCGTGCCAGCCGATGAGCGGGATGTGTGCCGTTCCGGCCTGCGCGACCTGTCGCGAGGTCAGGCCCGGGTCGAAACCCCCGATGACGATGCCCGAGGGCCCGAGGTTCACCGCCTGGCCGAGCGCCGCCTGGATTCCGGCGGGCGTGCCCTGCCCGTCGATCACCCGCACGCTCCAGCCCATGACCGTCGCGGCCTCCGTGACACCCCTGGCGACGCCCGCCACGCCGGGGTTGGTCATGGTCTGGGCGACGTAGACGATGGACTTGCCGGGGACGGCCCCGGGGCCGCTGGTGGGGCCGTTCCAGGCGGTGGTGGCCTGCTCGGCCTGCTGGACGTCCGCCTTCGCCCGGGCCAGGGTGGCCGGGCAGCCGACCCCCGACGGCCCTGCGACGGGGCCCCCGGCCCCGGTCGACAGGCCGCGCTGGCAGCCGGCCAGGGCGGCGCCGGCCGCTGCCAGCACGACTGCTGCCAGCACAGTCGCGGCACCGCGCTTCATGGTGTCTCCCGGGAGGATGCCACGTCCGTCGACGGCGGCGTGAGCGGATCGTGGGGCCCGGCGCCACCGGCGCGCAGCCGGCGGCGTGCGGAGTAGCCGGCCAGGCCGACGGCGAGGAGCAGCGTCGCGCCGTTGAACAGCGGCACGGCCCAGAAGTCGGCGCCGAGCTGCCCGATTCCGGCCAGTCCGATGGCGAGGACGGCGACGGCGACCACGGTGCCCAGGCTGTTGGCGCGTCCGGGTTTGATCGCGGTGGAGCCGAGCAGCGCGCCGACGAACGCGGGCAACAGGTACTCCAGGCCGACGCTCGGGTTGCCGATCTGCTGCTGCGCGGCGAGCAGGACCCCCGCGAAGCCGACGACCAGGCCCGATCCGGCGAAGGCATGGACGCTGTAGCGGCGGACGGGGATTCCGACGAGTTCGGCGGCGCGCGGGTTGGAGCCGATGACGTACAGGTACCGGCCCAGCGGCAGCCGCTCCTGCACCGTCCACAGGGCGGCCGCGAGCGCGAGCACGTAGGAGGCGGACACCGGCAGTCCGAGGAACGTGGAGTCGTAGAGGTCGGTGAAGGCGACCGGCAGGCCGCCCGCGCCGGGGAGGACCCGGGCGCCACCGGTGATCCAGCCGGTGAAGGCGTACAGGATGCTGCCGGTGCCGAGCGTGGCGATGAAGGAGTCGATCCGCCCGAACTCGACGATGACACCGTTGAGGGCCCCGAAGGCCGCTCCGCCCAGGATCACGGCCAGGCAGGCGAGCGGCCAGGGCCAGTCGCCGTCGACGATGAGCCACAGCACCGCGACGTGCGCGAGGCCGAGGCCGTAGCCGATGGACAGGTCGAATCTGCCGGTGGCGATGGGGATCGTCGCACCGAGCGCGAGGATGGCGGGGACCGACTGGTTGGACAGGATCGAGGAGACGTTGTCGAGGGTGGGGAAGGTGTTCGGCAGCGCGACGGAGAAGACCAGGAACAGCAGGGCGGCGAGGGTCGGCAGGCCGTAGCCGCCGATCAGGTGCCCGCGCCGGCGGCCCGGCGGGAACCGCCGGAAGGGGGGCGCGTTCATCGGCCTGTCGCATGCCCCTCGCCGTCACCGCCGGTGACGGGAGGCATGGCCGAGGCCGCAGAGGTGAGTTCGGTGACGGTGAGGCCCGCACCGGTCAGCTCGGCGGTCACGGTCCCGCGGACGAAGACCAGGGCCCGGTGGCACACGGTGGCGACCTCCTCGAAGTCGGTGGAGATGAGCAGGACCGCGAGGCCGTCGGCCCGCGCCTGGTCGAGCAGGCGGTAGAGCTCGGCCTTGGCGCCGACGTCGACGCTTGCGGTCGGTTCTTCGAGGATCAACAGCCGCCGGTGGACCCGGAGCCACCGGCCGACCATGACCTTCTGCTGGTTCCCGCCGGACAACGTGGCGATCGGCGCCTCGCTGTCGCGGGGGTGCACCGAGAACCGCTCGATCAGGGCGGCGGCCTGGGCCCGCTCGCGCCGGGGACCGATCCAGTGCAGCGCCGACCGGCCGCCCGCCCGGGGGTTCGCCAGGAAGTTCTCGCGGACCGTCAGTTCGGCGGCGCAGCCCTCCTCCTGACGGTTTCCGCCGACCAGGCCGACGCCGGAGTCGACGGCATCGGCCACCGTGTGCGGGGTGTACGGTCGGCCGTCGAGCAGGGCCCGCCCACTGACGATCCGACGGGCTCCGGCGAGGGCGCGGCCCAGGTCGAAGTGGCCGGCGCCGGTGAGGCCCACCATGCCGAGGATTTCGCCGGCGCGCAGCCTGAGGCTGACCGGCCCGGCGTTCGGGGTCCGCACCGCGTCGAGGCTCAGCACCACCGGGCCCTCGGCGGGGGCGACCGGGGCGGCCCGGTGGCTGACCGGTTCGCGGCCCACGATGTCGTGGACCAGGCGCCGGCGGCTGTGGCCGGCGAGCGGGCCGGAGCTGATCAGGCGGCCGTCGCGCAGGACGGCGAAGGTGTCGGCGACCTGGTAGACCTCGTCGAGCCGGTGGGTGACGTGGACGATGCCGTGCCCCCGGTCGCGCAGGGTGCGCAGGACGGCGAAGAGCCGGGTGCAGTCCGCGGCGGGGAGGCTGGCGGTCGGCTCGTCCAGGACGATGAGCTCCGCCCGCGTCGCCAGCGCGCGGGCGATCGCGACCAGCGAGCGCTCGGCGGGGGCGAGGTCGGCGATTCGCGCGTCGGCGTCGAGGTGCCCGGCGATCAGGGCGAGGGCGTCGGCGCAGCGCTCCCGGGTCCGCCGCCAGGAGACCAGCCCGTGACGGCGCGGGTAGCCGGCGACCAAGGCGATGTTCTCGGCGACCGTCATCCACTCGACGAGACCGAGATCCTGGTGGATGAAGGCCATGCTGCGAGCAGCGGCCTCGGTGCCGAGCGGGTGCCCGGCCACCGTCACCTCGCCCTGGTCCGCGTGGTGGATCCCGGCGAGCGTCTTGATCAGGGTGGACTTGCCGGCGCCGTTCGGACCGAGCAGGGCCAGGACGCTGCCGCGATGGATGTCGAGGTCGATCCCGGCCAGCGCGGAAGTCCCGCCGAACCGCTTGCCGAGACCGCGGATGCGGACGAGTGGGTCGCGGCCCGCGGGTGGGCCCGCCAGGGGGTCGGGGGTGTCGTGCATGGACCACCGTTCCTACCAGCTCGGCCCGGCCGCCGAGGGGTTGACACGCCACGGTGGCCGTTGGTGTCCGCAGGGGCGGGTCATTCGATTTCGGGAATGTCGGCGAAGTGGTTCTCGAAGATGTGGCTCTCGAAGAGGTCGGGGCCGCCGTCGGACGCCTCCAGGCCGCATTCGGCCCAGATGACCTTGCCCCTGGCCGTGTAGCGGGTGCCCCAGGCCTGGGCGAGCTGGGCGACGAGGAACAGGCCGCGGCCGCCCTCGTCGGTGGTCGCCGCGTGGCGCAGGTGGGGGGCGGTGCTGCTGCCGTCGGAGACCTCGCAGATCAGGGCGCGGTCGTGGATCAGACGGACCTGGATCGGCTCGGTGCCGTACCGGATGGCGTTGGTGACCAGCTCGCTGAGCAGCAGTTCGGTGACGAAGGCGACCTCGTCCAGCCCCCAGTCGTCCAGGCGGCGGGCGGCGGCGGCGCGGACGTCGGCGACGCGGGACGGGTCCGCGGGCAGGTCCCAGGTGGCGATCCGGCCGGGGTCGAGGGCGTGGGTGCGGGCGACGAGCAGCGTGACGTCGTCGGCCGGGTGCTCGGGTACCACGGCCTCCATGACGGTGCGACAGGTGTCCTCGGGCGAGCGGTTCGGGTGGGCCAGGGCGGTGCGCAGGCGGTCGAGGGCCGCGTCGGGGTCGCGGCGGTGGTCTTCGAGGAGTCCGTCGGAGTAGAGGACCAGCCGGCTGCCTTCGGGCAGGTGCAGCTCGGCGGTTTCGAACGGCAGTCCGCCCAGGCCCAGCGGGGGCCCGGCGGGGAGGTCGGGGAGGGTGACCGTGCCGTCCGGGTGGACCACCGCGGGTGGCGGGTGACCGGCGCGGGCCAGCGTGCAGCGCTGCGAGGTCGGGTCGTAGACGGCGTACACGCAGGACGCGCCGACGATGCCGTCGTGGCCGGCGGCGGGCTCCACGCCGTCCTCGTCCCGGTCCAGGCGCCCCACGAGGTTGTCCAGGTGGGTGAGGAGCTCGTCGGGCGGGAGGTCCAGTTCGGCGAAGTTGTGCACGGCGGTGCGCAGGCGGCCCATGGTGGCGGCGGCGTGCAACCCGTGGCCGACGACATCGCCGACGACCAGGGCGACCCGGGCACCGGAGAGGGGGATGACGTCGAACCAGTCCCCGCGCACCCCGGACTCGGCGGGCAGATAGCGGTGGGCGACCTCGATGGCGCTCTGCTCGGGCAGGCCGCGCGGGAGCAGGCTGTGCTGCAGGGCCAGGACCATGGCGTGTTCGCGGGTGTAGCGGCGGGCGTTGTCGATGCAGATGGCGGCGCGGCTGGCCAGCTCCTGGGCCAGCGAACGGTCGTCGTCCCCGTAGGGGGCGGGGTTCCGGGCGCGGTAGAAGCCGGCGATGCCCAGCAGGACGCCGCGGGCCAGCAGCGGGACGGCGATGAGGGAGTGGACGTCGTGCGCGAGGAGGCGGTCGGCCCGCTCGGGGTCCTGCGAGGCCCAGCCGGCGGCCGTGCGCAGATCGGGTTCCAGCACCGCCTGCCCGTCGGCCAGGCAGCGGCGGTGGGGCGTGGTGGGGCTGAGGTCGATCCGTTCGCCGACCGGGCGGAAGGGACAGTCGGTGCGGATGCCGTGGACCACCGTGCGGTGCAGCTCGTTGGCGGCGTCGGTGGGCTCCTCGCCGCGCAGGACGGTCTCCGGCAGGTCGATGGTGACGTAGTCGGCCAGTCGCGGGACGGCCATCTCGGCGAGTTCCCAGGCGGTGCGGGTCACGTTCAGGGTGGTGCCGATGCGGGCGCTGGCCTCGGACAGCAGCTCCAGGCGGCGGCGGGCCGCGACGGCGTACTGTCCCACGCCCGGCTCACCCAGCAGCAGCAGGCCGGTGGCTGCGTCGCGTGCGGGGGCGGACGGCGTCTCGGCCCCGAGGTCCGCCGCCCCCGTGGAGGTCCGGAGCGGTGGGACGGCGGTGGTCGTCGCGGGCGCCGGGAGGCCGACCGGCCGACCGACCTGGGCGGCCTGGGCGGCCTGGGCGGTCTGGGCGGTCTGGTCGAGGGCGACGAGCCGGGGCTGCGAGTCGCCGTACAGGATCGCCTCGATGACGAAGCCCTCCACCCCGGACGGGCTGGTCACCGGACGGCTCAGCAGGGTGGCCCGCCGGCCCTGGGAGAGGATCACCTCGACCGCGGTGCGGCGGGCCGCGGAGATCAGCTCGGTGGCCATCTGTTCGAGCAGCATCCGGTCGTGCCGGTCCAGCCCGCTCCGGGGCAGCTCGCCCATCCCGACCACGCGCCCGTCCCCGGCCGCCTGGTCGGCCTGGGCGCGGCGCCTGGAGTCGAGGTACGCGCGCAGCAGGGCACGCTCTCGCGCCGAGGTCTGCGCCAGCAGGCGCCGCTCGATGGCGATGGCGGCCCTGCGGATCAGGTCCCCCATCTGCGGGTCCGCGTAGGCGGGCGGATAGGCGAAGCAGAGGACACCCTCGATCCGTCCGCTGAGGGGGTCGCGGACGGGAATCGCCGTACAGGCGTTCGACTGGCCGCGCTCGGCGAAGTGCTCGGCGCCGGAGATGTGAATGAGCCGCCGTTCCGTGAGCGCCAGCCCGATGCCGTTGGTCCCGCCGTACCGCTCGGCGAACACGAAACCCGGGACGCTCTGGATAGCGGGCAACTGCCTGCTCATGGACGCTTCGCCGAAACGGCGCTGCAGCACCGCCCCGTCCCCGTCGGTCAGGGCCACGTTCACCCGGCTGCCGGCGAACCTGGATGCCAGCCGGTCCAGCACGGGCCTGGCCGCGTGGACCAGCCGGCCGTCCAGGTCGATGTCCGGCCGGTACGGGAGCTCGCACCCGTCCGGGGAGATCGCCATCGACTGGCAGCGTTGCCAGGAGCTCAGGATCAGGTTCCGCACGCCACCCTCGACCGGTTCACCGAGCATGAACCGCTCACGGGCCCGCACGGGGCCGATCCCCGCCTCGTCCGAAGCCGTCATGACCGCCACAGCGCTCGCATTCCCACGGACCTGCACCCTTCACTGCAATATTAGGACTTTGCCCGTTACGCGGTGTTTTTCCCCGGACCGCCCACGCTCCCCGAGCACGGTGGCGGTATCGCGGCCGTCGCCGCATCATCGGCAGAGCGGGGGACGGGTTGAGGAGCGCCATGACCAGTGCCGACGGGTCGGCGATGACCCGCGACGAGTTCGACGCGCTGTTCCGGCAGCTGCGCCGCGACCGTCTCCCCGGGCCGGTCGAAGGGCGGCGGCGGGTGGCGGCCGCCGGACTCGTGCGCACGGGTGAGGTCGTCGCCATGGGGCGGCCGTGGGACAGCGTGCCGGGGCCCGACAACCGCAGGCCGGCACTGCACCAGATGACCGAACTGGCGGACGTCACGGCCCCCGAGCCGACCGTCCACCGGGACTTCATCGCCTCCGACTACCACGGCAAGGCGCAGACGCACCTGGACGCGCTCTGCCACATCGCGTACGGCGGACTGCTCTTCGCGGGAGTGCGGGCGCGGGAGGTGTTCTCCTCGCAAGGTGCGGCCTACGGCGCGGTGACCGACCTGCTGCCCGGACTGGTGGGACGAGGAGTCCTGCTGGACGTGCCGCGCCTGCGTGGCCGTGCCTGGCTGGAGCCGGGAGAGCCGATCGGCGGCCCGGAGCTGTTGGCCTGCGCCGAGGATCAGGGCAGCCCGCTCCGCCCCCAGGACATCCTCCTGGTCCGCACGGGCCACCTCGCCCGACGGCGGCGGCTGGGCGCGTGGGACCCTGACGACCTCAGCGCGGGCCTGCATCCCGGCGCGATGCGCGTGCCGAGCGAGTCACAGGCCTCGGCACTGGGCAGCGACGGCGACAGCGACGTACGCCCCAGCCCCGTCGCCGGCGTCCACTCGCCGGTCCACGTGCTGGCCATCACCGCCCTGGGCCTGCCGCTGATCGACAACCTGGACCTGGAACCACTGGCCGAGGCGTGCGCGCGCACCTCACGATGGGAGTTCCTCTTCGTCGCCGCGCCCCTGAACATCCCCCGCGGCACCGGCTCCCCGGTCAATCCGCTCGCGGTCCTCTGAGCACTCGCGGTCTTCCCGGCGGGGCCGGGAGCCGGCCGCGCTCCGGGCGGCGTCGTCACCACTCGTCGCGGTCGCCGATCACCCGGAAGCTGCCCACCGCGCCGCCGCCACCGAGCAGGCCCCCGTACACGCCCCCGTGGTCGGTACGGGTCACGACGCCATTGGTGGCGCCGTAGGGGCCCACGGTGGCGACCGGACCGCCGTTGTCACAGGAGAAGCCGCGGTAGACCTCGACGACCTTCCGACTGTCGTTGAAAATGCTGAAGCTACTGGAGCCCAGTCCGCTGGCGGCGGTGATGCATCCCTCCGCGTCGGCGGAGTACGTGCGTTCGTTGAAGTAGATCCTTCCCGCTTCCTCATGGCCGTGGCCGCGTCCGCCGTCATGGCGGTCGCCGCCCTCGCCCTCGTGCCGCTCCCCGCTTTCGCTGTCGCCGCCCGAGGCGGCCGCGGCCGGGGCGGCCTGCTTGTCGGGCTCGGCCGCCGGCTGGACGGCCGGGGGCGCCGGGGCGGCTGGTTGGGCAGGCTGAGCCACCTGCCGGACAGACGGGGACGCCGGGGTGGATCCGGTGGTCAGGGCGTAGGTGATGCCGGTGGTTGCCAGGGCTGCCGCGCCTACTCCGGCGGCGGCCACGGCCAATGTGCGCGTGCGCATGTCACTGTCTCTCTGCCTCACGGACGTCGGCCGGGTGACCGACCCGCGATGAACGTAACGACAGCGTTGGTGACCGTCATTTCGGACATGTCCGAGGTGTGACACCGTGAGCCCAGCCAGGTGAACATGCGGCACGTCTCGCATACCGGTGACATCGGGTTCACCACTCCACGCCGCCGAAGTCCGGTGCAGCGGAGCGACCCGGGACTGCACCGGAGCGGCTACCGCCAGCACGTCGGTCACCCCGCATGGTGCGACACGCTGCGCTCGCCGACGCCCAGGAGCACAGTGGGGACATGGAAGTCCGAGCACGCGCGGCCCGCCTCCAGCAGCGCTGGCACCAGAGCTGGGCGCTGCTGCTGATCCCGCTCGCCCTCATCTCGGTGATCACCGTGGTCGATCTCCACTCCCCCACCACCATCCACCTCGGCCCGCTCCTGGTGATCGCCCCTGCCCTCACCCCCTCGTTCGCCGGCTCCCGCGCGACCGCCCTCGTCTCAGCCCTGGCCATCGCCGCTCAGGTCCTCATCGCCTTCCTCCACGGCGGCTTCACCACCAGCAACCACATCGCGCAGATCGTCGCGCTGACCGTCCTGTGCGTCCTGATCGTCATGTTCACCGCCATCCGCGAACACCGGGCCGGACAGCTCGCCCGCGCCCAGTCGGTCGCCGAGGCCGCCCAGCGCGCCCTGCTGCGCCCGCTGCCCGAACAGATCGGGCCGCTTCAGATCGCCACGATGTACCTCGCCGCCGAGAAGGAGGCACAGATCGGCGGCGACCTCTACACCGCCACCCGCACTGCGGGCAGAACCCGCATGATCATCGGAGACGTCCGGGGCAAGGGCCTGGCCGCCGTCGGCGAGTCGGCCCTGCTGGTCAGCGCCTTCCGCCTCATCGCCGCGCAGCACGACACCCTGGCGGACCTGGCGTCCACGCTCGACCACAACGTGGGGCGCTACCTCACCGACTTCGCCCAGGAGGGCGGCGACATCGTCGAGCACTTCATCACCGCGATTCTCCTCGACCTGCCCGACGACGAGCCCGTCGCCCACATGACCAACTGCGGACACCCGCCGCCCCTCCTGCTGCGCGACGGCCGCGCACTGCCCGTCGACTCCGTGCCGGCCGCTCCACCCCTCGGCGTGAACGACCTCGGCGACGGGAGCTACCCGAACGACACCTTCCCGTTCGAAAGAGGCGACACCCTGCTGCTGTACACCGACGGGGTCACCGAGGCACGCGACGACACCGGCGAGTTCTACCCGCTCGCCGATCGCGCCGCCCACTGGACCAGATGCTCCCCCGAGGCACTCGTCAACCACATCCGCCGCGACCTCCTCGCTCACGTCGGCCACCGCCTCGACGACGACGCCGCCGCCATCGCCATCCGGCGCGCCGAACCCGCCGCCGCCCGCCTCGCCGAGTCCGGCCGGAACCCGTGAGGCGCCTGCCTACCTCCAGCGGATGCGCAGCTCCTTCAAGCCGTTCTGGAAGTTGGAGACCAGCCGTTTCGGCGGCGCGTCCGAGGCAAGCTCCAGACCGGGCAGCTCGGCGACGACCCGGCCGATCAGGGCCGACATCTGGATCCTGGCGAGCCGTGCTCCCACGCAGAAGTGTGCTCCGAACCCGAAGCTGACATGGTCGTTCGGCGTGCGGGTGATGTCCAGGCGGTCCGGGTCGGGGAAGACCGATTCATCCCGGTTGGCGGAGGCGTGATACACAACCACCTTGTCGCCACCGCGAATCTCCTTCCCGGCCAGCACCACGTCCCTGGTTGCGGTACGTCGGAATTCGACAACCGGCGGCCAGAACCGAAGCAGCTCATCCACTGCCGGAGCGATCAGGTCCGGCCGTCGACACAGCAGGCGGTACTGCTCGGCGTGGGACAGCAGGGAGTACAGCCCGCCGGGCAGGCCGTTGCGCAGGGTCTCGTTACCGGCGACCGCGAAGAGGAAGAACATCGTCTCGAACTCCTCGGCCGTCAGGCCCGCGTCGAGCGTCCGGGAGAGCAGTCCGCCCGGGTCGGGCCGCCGGGCCAGGCCGTGGGCGTACGCGAACATGTCCGCCAGCGCGGCGCGGGACCGGGGGTTGACCGGGCGGCCGTCCGGCGTGGTCCAGGTGGTGGGGCGGTGGGCCAGGGCGGCCCGGCCGAGGTCGGTGAGCGCGGCCGGCTCGACGGTGCTGGAGTGGGCGTAGTCGGGGTCCTGGTAGCCGATCACCCGGTTCGCCCAGTCCAGCAGCAGCCCCCGGTCCTGCTCCGGCACGCCCTTCACCCGGGCCAGCGTCCACACCGGCAGGTCCGCGGCGAGCCGGACGAAGTCCGCCCGACCATCCGGCCGCACCTCCTCCACCAGCTCCCGCACCCGGCCGTCGACCGCTTCCGCCAACTCCGCCAGCGCACGCGGGGTGAACGCCGCGGCGACGATCCGACGCAGCCGGGCGTGGACCGGAGGATCCTGGTTGAGCAACATCGCCCGGGCGAACTCCAGATCCGCCGGCGAGTCGGGGTCGCGGATCTGGGTGGCGCCCAGGTGCGAGGAGAACAGCCCGGGACTGCGCAGCACGTGCTTCACGTCCGCGTGCCGCAGCACCGCCCAGTACCCCGGCCCACCGGTCCACCCGCCGACCGGGGGCTCCTCGACCCACCACACCGGCGCGGACTCGCGGAGCTCCCGCAGGAGCCCGTACGGAACGCCGTGGGCGTAGGTCTCCGGGAGGAAGAGCTGGTTCACGTACGCCTGGTCGAGGGTCACGTGGAGGGACGGTACGGCAGGTCTGCCGCGATGTCATGGACGGCGGAAGATCCGGCAGGGCTTCGCCTTCCATAATGGTGTCCGTTGAACACGCGGGTCGTTGGTGGGGGCGAGCAGGTGCAGGGCCGGCAGGTCAGGAACGGGATCGACGGCAGTGCCACCGTGCATGGCAGTGCCTTCCAGGCCGGGGAGATGACCGTCCACCAGTACGCGGTGCCGGCGGGTGCCGAGGTGCTGTGGCCGGTGGTGGTCGGGCGGATCCCGCCGAAGGCGACCGCCTTCCAGCCGCGGGCGGAGCTGCGGCAGGCGATCGATGAGGCGCGCGGGGAGTTCGGGACGGTCGTGCTCAGCCAGGTGCTGGCGGGCGGTGGCGGTGTCGGGAAGTCGCAGCTCGCGGCGCACTACGCGCGGGAGGCCGTCGAGGCGGGCACCGATCTGGTGCTGTGGGCCGACGCCGCGGAGCCGTCCGCCGTGACCGACCTGTACGCGCGGGCCGCCGTGGCGGTTCAGGCTCCCGGTGCGAGTGGGGAGGCGGCGGAGCAGGACGCGGAGCGCTTCCTGTCCTGGCTGGCCACCACCGACCGCAGCTGGCTGGTCGTCCTCGACAACACCACCGAGCACACCCCCGAGGAGCTGTGGCCGGTCACCAGCCGGGGCGGGCGGGGCCGGGTCATCGCGACCACCCGGCACCGGGGCGCCGCGAGTACGGGTGGCGACCGTCGGCTCGTCGACGTCAGCACGTACTCCGAAGCCGAGTCCCTTGCCTATCTGAGCGAGCGACTGGAGCGGGCGAAGTGCGCCCGGTTCCTGGACGAGCACGCGGGCGAGCTCGCCGAGGAGCTGGGGCACCTACCGCTGGCGTTGGCCCACGCGGCCGCCTACATGGTCAACACCCGGCGCGGCTGCGGCCGTTACCTGGAGCTGTTCCGCGACCGCACCCGCAGCCTGGACGCCGTCCTGCCCGCCCGCTCCGGCGCGGACGGCTACCGGGGCCCGGTGACGGCGGCGCTCCTGCTGGCCCTCGACGAGGCGCAGGAGGAGGAGCCGGTCGGGCTCGCGGGGCCGGTCCTCGGGTTGGCGGCGCTGCTCGACCCGGCCGGGCATCCGCAGGAGCTGTGGGGCACGGAGGCGGTGCTGGAGCACCTCGGCAGGGTTCGCGGCGGGCCGGTCACGGCCGACGACGCGCTGGACGCGCTCGCCTTGCTGCACAACTACAGCCTCATCACGCTCACCGAGACCGCCGACCGGGAGGTGACGCTGCACGCGCTCACGGCGCGTGCCGCTCTGGACATCAGTCCTGATACGCCGGAAGCCGGCCTCGCGGCTGCCGATGCCCTCGTCGAACTGTGGCCGAGTGCGGATTACACTGCGCCGGACTTGGCCGCGACGCTCCGGGCCAACACCGACGTCCTCGCCGGGCACAGTGGCGCCGACCTGGTTCAGCCGTTGACGGGAATTCACCAGCTGCTGTTCAGCTTCGGAATCAGCCTCATCGAGGCAGGCCTGTACACCAGTAGCGTTGAGTACTGGAGCGTCCTTGCCGCCGTGAGTGAGCGGGTCCTCGGCACCGACCACCCGGACACCCTCACCTCCCGCAACAACCTCGCCAGCGGCTACGCGGACGCCGGGTACACCGACGACGCCCTGCGGGTCCAGGAGGAGGTCCTCGCGGACCGCCGACGTGTCCTCGGCGACGACCACCCCGCCGTCCTCATGACCCGCAACAACCTCGCCGTCACCTACCGAACCGCCGGACGCATCGACGACGCCGTCGACCTCATGGAACAGGTCCTCGCGGACCGCCGGCGCGTCCTCGGCGACGACCACCCCGACACCCTCATGGCCCGCCACAACCTCGCCGTCACCAGGTCGGAGACCGGACGCGTCAACGAGGCCGTCGACCTCATGGAACAGGTCCTCGCGGACCGCCGGCGCGTCCTCGGCGACGACCACCCCGCCGTCCTCATGACCCGCAACAACCTCGCCGTCATGTACTGGGAGGTCGGACTCCGGGACCAGGCAGTGGAGCTGCTCCGCCAGGCCGTGGCGGATCTGGACCGGGTCCTCGGACCGGACCATCCGGACACCGTACTGGCCATGGGCAACCTGCGTGATCTGACCCCGGAACCTCAGCCCGACGCCGCCCAGGACAGCAGCAGCCGCAGCCCGTCGTCCGAGGCCGAGCCCGGGTCCGCCGTGTAGGTGACGAGCGCCTGGCCCGGGTCGTCGGCCGGCCGGAGGGTGTCGTAGGCGAGGTCCATGGTCCCCGCGAACGGGTGGCGGAAGGACTTGCGGCCCGAGGTCTTGTCGGCGACCGGGTGTTCGGCCCACATCCGCTGGAACTCCTCGCTGCCCAGGCAGAGTCGGCCGATCAGTTCGGCGAGCAGCGGGTCGTGGGGGCGGCGGCCGGCCTCCAGGTGGAGGAAGGCGACGTTCTCCCGGGCGCAGGCGGCCCAGTCGGCGTAGAGCTCGCGGGAGGCCGGGTCGAGGAAGGTGATGCGGGCGATGTTGCGGTCCTCGACGGGCAGGGCGCCGTAGTCGCCGAACAGAGCGACGGCGGCGGGGTTCCAGGCCAGGACGTCCATCCGGTGACCCATCACCACGGCCGGGGTGTCGTGGAGCTGCCGCAGCAGGTGCAGCAACGAGGGGCGCGGCTGCTGGCGGACGGCGGGGCGGCGGCGGGGCCGGGCCGTGGGACGGGCGAGGCGGTGGAGGTGGCCGGACTCGTCGGGGGCCAGGCGCAGGGCGCGGGCGACGGCGTCGAGGACGGCGTCGGACGGGTTGCCGACGCGGCCCTGTTCGAGGCGGGTGTAGTAGTCGACGCTGACCCCGGCGAGGTGGGCGAGTTCCTCGCGGCGCAGTCCGGCGACGCGGCGGCGGCCGCCGTAGTCGGGGAGGTCGACGTCCTCGGGCCGCAGGCCGGCGCGACGGGTGCGGAGGAATTCGCTCAGGGCGCTGCTCGGGTTCACGTCATGGATTCTCACCCGGACGGGTGCCGTCGTGCCTGGCCCTGTCAGGACCAGGCACGACGGCACCGGGGCGGTCAGCCGGTCAGCGACGGGAAGGCCGGGACGAGGCCGCCGTCGATCACGATGTCCTGCCCGGTGATGTACGAGGAGCGGTCGGAGAGCAGGAAGGCGACCGTCTCGGTGATGTCGTCGGCGGTGCCCAGCCGCCCGAGCGGGACCTGGCCGCGGATCGGCTCGTGGTCGGCCGGGTCCGGGACGGCGGCGTGGAACATCTCGGTGACGATGTAGCCGGGGCTGACCGAGTTGACCCGGATGCCGCGCCCGGCGAGTTCGCTGCCGAGGGTGCGGGCGAGGCTGAGCACGGCGGCCTTGGTGGCGGCGTAGACGGCGGCGCCGGGCAGGCCGCGGTGCGGGGTCCAGGAGGCGTTCAGGACGACGGATCCGCCGCCGGCGGCGTCCAGCAGCGGCAGGGCGTGCTGGACGGTGAAGAAGACGCCCTTGAGGTTGGTGGCGACCATCCGGTCGAACTCGGCCTCCGTCACCTCGTCGACCGGCTGGAAGCCGGCCACGCCCGCATTGGCGAACACGCCGTCGAGCCGGCCGTAGCGCTCCCGCACGGTGTCGGCCAGCCGGGCGAGGTCCGCGGGGACGGAGGCGTCGGCGCGGACGGTGAGCAGGCGGTCGCCGGCGTCGAGCCGCGCCGCGGCGCGGGCGAGCCGGGTGTCGTCACGGCCGGTGATGACGACCCTGGCGCCGGCGGCGAGGAGGCGGCGGGCGGTGGCGAAGCCCATGCCGCTGGTGCCGCCGGTGACGAGGACGGTGGAGTGGGACGGAGTGCTGTTCATGGCGTCCACCCTCGCGACGGGCCCCGGGGTGGCACCAGGCCCGCCTCGACCGTGGGTCCAGGAAAACCACCCTGCCGATCGGGAATCCGGGGCGCTCTCCGGGTGGTTGGGCCAAGGCGAACGTCCCAAACAGCACTCGCGGAGAAGGACTTCCCATGAAGATCGGCATTATCGGCGCGGGCAACATCGGCGGCAACCTGACGCGGCGGCTGACGGCGCTGGGGCACGAGGTCTCGGTGGCCAACTCGCGTGGCCCGGAGACGCTCAAGGCGCTGGTCGAGGAGACCGGGGCGAAGGCGGTGACGGTCTCCGAGGCCGCGCGGGGCGCCCAGGTCGTGGTGGTGACGGTGCCGCTGAAGAACGTGCCGGACCTGCCCGCCGGGCTGCTGGACGGCGCGGCCGAGGGCGTCGCGGTGATCGACACCGGCAACTACTACCCGAAGGAGCGCGACGGCCGGATCGACGCGATCGAGGACGGCGGGCTGACCGAGAGCCGCTGGACGGAGCAGCACCTCGGGCACCGGGTGGTGAAGGTGTTCAACGGCACCTACGCCCAGGACCTGTTGGAGCGCGCGCGCCCGGCGGGCGATCCCGAGCGGCTCGCCGTGCCGGTCGCCTCGGACGACGAGGCGGCCAAGCGGGTGGTCCGGGCGCTGGTCGACGAGTTGGGCTTCGACACCGTGGACGCGGGCGGGATCGACGAGTCCTGGCGGCAGCAGCCGGCCACCCCGGTGTACGGGCTGCGCGCGGGCGTCGACGCCGTCACCCGGGCGCTCGCGGAGGCCTCCCCGGAGCGCCCGGCCGCCCACCGGGCCTGACTCCGCCGAACCGGCCCGCCCACCGGGCGTGGCTCAGCCGACCCGGCGCGCCCCCTCCGCCGGGACGGCCGTGAGGGTGCGTGGCTCGGCGTACCCGGCGTCGCGGAACGCCGCGGTGACCTCTGCGGCGACGCGCTCCGCCGCGGCCGCGTCCACCAGGGCGATGACCGAGCCGCCGAAGCCGCCGCCGGTCATCCTCGCGCCGTGGGCGCCGGCGGCCAGGGCGGCCTCGACGGCGAGGTCGGTCTCCGGGCAGGAGACCCGGTAGTCGTCACGCAGCGAGGCGTGCCCGGCGGTGAGGATCGGGCCGAGCGCGGCGAGGTCGCCGGCGTCCAGGCGGGCGACGGCGGCCTCCACCCGGGCGTTCTCGGTGACCACGTGCCGTACCAGCGGAACCAGTTCCGAGGGCAGTCGGGTGAGCGCGTCGGCCAGTGCGGACGGCTGGAGCGAGCGCAGCGCGGGCAGCCCGAGCAGGGCGGCCGCCCGTTCGCAGCCGGCCCGCAGCGCGGCGTAGGCGCCGTCGCCGAGGTCGTGCTTCACCCGGGTGTCCAGGACCAGCAGGGCGAGGCCGGCGCCCGCGAGGTCGACCGGGACATGATGCATCGTCAGGTCTCGGCTGTCCAGGAACAGTGCGGCTCCGGGGCGGCAGCACAGCGAGGCCATCTGGTCCATGATCCCGCAGGGCACGCCGACGAAGGCGTTCTCGGCGCGCTGGGCCAGCACCGCCAGCTCCGTGGCCGGGATCCCCAGCCCGTACAGGTCGTTGCAGGCGGCGGCGACGACGCACTCCAGGGCGGCCGAGGAGGAGAGCCCGGCGCCGCTGGGCACGTCGCTGTCCAGCCGGAGGTCCGCCCCGCCGACCGGGTGCCCGGCCTCGCGCAGCGCCCACACCACCCCGGCCGGGTAGCCTGCCCAGCCGGGCACCGAGCCGGGGGCGAGGTCGTCGACCGGGAGCGTGACGAGTTCACCGCCCTGGGCGGACCAGAGCCGCAGCAGCCCGTCCTCCCGGCGGGCGGCCTGGGCGCGGACGGTCTGCGGCAGGGCGATCGGGAGGACGAACCCCAGGTTGTAGTCGGTGTGTTCGCCGATCAGGTTGACCCGGCCGGGGGCGGCCCACTCCCCCTCGGCGGGTCGGCCGTACAGCTCCGTGAAGGTGCTCATGCTCCAGCGACCTCCCGCAGTCGGCGGGCCGCGTCCTCGGGGGTGACGTCGTTGACGAAGGCGTCCATGCCGGATTCCACCCCGGCCAGGTACTTGAGCTTGTCGGCGGTGCGGCGGATGGTGAACAGCTCCAGGTGCAGGGCGAGTTCGTCCCGCCGCCCGGCGGGGGCCTGGTGCCAGGCGGAGATGTACGGGGTGCGGCCGGCACCGAAGAGCCGGTCGAAGCGGCGCAGCAACTCCAGGTAGAGCGAGGGGAATTCGTCCCGCTGGTCGGCGTCCAGGGCGGTCAGGTCGGGCACCCTGCGATGTGGGTACAGGTGGACCTCGTACGGCCAGCGGGCGGCGAAGGGGACGAAGGCCGTCCAGTGCGCTCCGGCGAGCACGACGCGCTCGCCGTGGGAGCGTTCGGCGGCGAGCAGGTCCTCGAAGAGGTTGCGGCCGGTTCCGGCGCGGTGTTCGGCGGCACGGGCGGCCATCCGGGCGGTGCGCGGGGTGGTGAAGGGCAGGGCGTAGATCTGGCCGTGCGGGTGGGCGAGGGTGACGCCGATCTCGGCGCCCCGGTTCTCGAAGCAGTAGACCTGCCGCACGCCGGGCAGGGCGGAGAGTTCGGCGGTGCGGTCGGTCCAGGCGTCCAGGACCAACCGGGCGCGTTCGGGGGTGAGGTCGGCGAAGGAGGCGTCGTGGTCGGCGGTGAAGCAGACAACCTCGCAGCGTCCGGTGCCCGGACCGCTGGTCCACAGGCCCTCGGCCGCCCGGACGGGCTCCGCGGGCTCGCCGGCCAGCGAGGGGAAGCGGTTCTCGAAGACGGCCACCTGGTAGTCCCCGGCCGGGATCTCGCTGAGCCGCCCGTCCCGGGACGGGCAGAGCGGGCACTCCTCGGCCGGCGGCTGGTAGGTGCGCGCCTGGCGGTGGGCCGCGATGGTGACCCAGTCGCCGGTGGCCGGGTCAAGCCGGACCTCGGAGCCGGGGACCTGCGGGTCGAGCGGCCGTTCGTCCACCGCGCCCCGGGGGTCGGCGGCGCCGCTGTCGTAGTAGATCAGCTGCCGACCGTCCGCGAGGGTGGTCACGGTCCTGACGGTGGTGGGCTGGGTCAAGGACGTCCCGGGCATGGCCCTTCTTCCTCCGAGTGAAGCCATTGGAATCGTGGGATCGACCGGGATCGATGAGGATCCCTGGGATCGATAGAGAATCAACAGAAAGTTACAATCTCAAACATTATCCACCAGTACCACTCATCGGCAGTGGACGAAGGAGGCCCCGATGGCTGACAGCGCCCAACCGCTCGCCGGACAGCGCCGCGTGCTGATCCTGGAGCAGATCCGCGCGCGCGGCGGGGTCCGGGTCACCGAACTGGTCCGCGACCTCGGGGTCTCCGACATGACCGTGCGCCGCGACCTGGACGCGCTGGCCCGCCGCGGCCTGGTGCACAAGGTGCACGGCGGCGCCGTCCGGGTCGAGGCGCCGGCCACGGGCGAACCCGGGTTCGAGGCCAAGGCGCACTGGGAGCTGCCCGCCAAGGACGCGATCGCCCGGGCCGCAGCCGCGCTGGTCCCCCCGGCTTCGGCGGTCGGGCTGACCGGCGGGACGACCACCTTCGCGGTCGCCCGGCGCCTGCGCGCCGTCGAGGGCCTCACCGTGGTGACCAACTCGCTGCGGATCGCCGAGCTGCTGGAGCAGCCCGCCGAGGACGGGACCCCGGCCACCGCCACGGTGATCCGCACCGGCGGGGTGCGGACCCCCTCGGACGCCCTGGTCGGGCCGGTGGCCGACCAGGCGATCCGCTCCCTGCACGTCAACCTGCTGATCCTGGGCTGCCACGGCCTCTCGCCCGAGGCCGGACTGACCACCCCGAACCTGGCCGAGGCGGAGACCAACCGCACCTTCCTGCGCTCGGCCCGCCGGGTGGTCGCGGTGGCCGACCACACCAAGTGGAACGCGGTCGGCCTGGCCTCCTTCGCCGACCTGGACCAGCTGGACGTCCTGGTCACCGACGACGCCCTGCCCGCCGAGCAGCGGGCGGCCGCCGCCGGACTGGTCGGCGAGCTGATCGTGGCGGCGACGGCCGAGCGCACGGACCGGCCCAGCTGACCGAAACCGCACCGGACCCAACCGGACCGCACCGGACCGGACCGGACTGGACCGGCCAACCGGGCCCGACCGGCCAACCGAACCGGACCGCTAACCGAACCAGCCCGACCAGCCGGACGGTTCCGCCCCGCCAGACCGGCCCGAACTCCCCCGCACCACCAGCTCGGTGGGCAGCTCCAGCCCCTCGGCCGGCGCCGCCTCCCCGCGCACCCGGTCCAGCAGCCGGCCGACCATCGCGGTGGCGATCGCCCGCAGCGGCAGCCGGACCGAGGTCAGCGCCGGGTGGAGGTGCCGGCAGAGCGGCGTGTCGTGGAAGCCGGTGACCGCCACCCCGCCGGGCCCGACCACCAACCCCTCCGCCCGGACGGCTTCGTAGACGTCCAGCGCCAGCAGGTCGTCGCCGGCCGCGAAGGCGGTGGGCCGGTCGGGCCCGCGCAGCAGCGCCCGTACGGAGGCCACCGCCGAGCCCGCGGCCGTCCCGGAGACACCCGCCTCGGCGGCACCCGTCGCCACCGCGGACAGGCCCAGCCGGTGCGCCTCGGCCAGGAAGCCGGCCCGCCGCGCCGCCATCCAGGGCAGTTCCTCGGCGGCGCCGAGGTAGCCGATCCGGCGGTGGCCGAGCGCCGCGAGGTGCCGCACCACGTCGGCCATCGCCGCCTCGTTGTCGATGTCCACCCAGCACTGCGGCTGCGCGGGCCCGGTCCGTCCGAAGCTGACGAACGGGACGCCGAGCCGGGCCACATGGGCGATCCGGACGTCCTCGCGCAGCACGTCGGCCAGCACCAGCCCGTCCACCTGGCGGGCCGCGACCAGTTCGTCGATCGCGGCCACCGGGTCGGCCGTGCCCTGCCCGGGGCGGAACAGCAGCACCCGCTGCCCGGCCGCCCCTGCCGCGTCGACCAGGGCCTCCAGGAAGCCGGCCATCAGCGGGTTGGGGTCGAGCGGGTCGTCCACCGGGGCGAGGTAGCCGATGGTGCGCCGGGCGCCGCTGCGCAGCGAGCGCGCCGACTGGTCGGGCTGGTAGCCGAGTTCGCGGATCGCCGTGTTCACCCGCTCCAGCGTCTCCGGGCGGACCCGGTGCGGCGCGTTGAGCGTGTTGGAGACGGTCTGCCGGGAGACCCCGGCCGCCCGGGCCACCTCCTCGATCGTGGTGGCGCCGCGGCGCTGCCGGTGCGGTCCGTCGGGCATGCGGTTCTCCAGGGGTGGTCGGGGACTCGGGACGGGCGCCGGTGCCCCGCCCGAGCCCCACGGCTCGGGCTCGGCGCGGAGGCGGGCCCGACACGGCGTCAGGCCCGGCGCAGGGTCAGCAGCCCGCCGCGCGGCACGGGGATCGTGTCCGCCCGGTCCAGCTCGACCTCGCCCTGCCGGACGATACGCCCCTGCGCGTCCCGCACCGTCACCGCCACCTGCCCGCGGCCGCCGGTGAGCCGGACGTCCGGGTCGGCGTCGGCGTTGGCCACCAGCAGGGTGCGCCAGTCGTCGCCGGAGGCGTCCACCGGCAGCGCGGCGTACCGGGCCACGGCGACGGTGTCGGTGCCGCGCGCGGTGACCATCGGGTAGCCGAGGTCCGGGCGGGCCGGGAGCAGTTCGCCGAGCTGGAGGGTGGCGGTGTGCTCGCGGAAGACGCCCAGCCAGAAGGCGATCGCCTCGCGCTGGCCCTCGCTCTGCGCGGCGAGGTCCACGGAGACCTGCGGCACCGAGAACAGCACGTTGATCAGGTGGCAGGCGACCTGCTCGGCCGGCTCGCCGGAGTGCCACATCAGCATGTCGGCGTGGACCGGGACGGGCCCGGCGGCCAGCCGCACGTCGATGGTCCGCTGCCGGTTCTCCTGCGGGCTGAGCGGGCAGTCGGTGGCGCGGATCATGGTGGCGTACGGCCACAGGCCGGGGCTGACGTACGGCTGGCGGTGCTCGACCATCGCCTCCGGGTTCGCGGCGGTGATCCGGCCGCGGATCGCGGCGAGCAGCCGTTCCACGCCCTCCTCGACGCTCGCGCAGTCCGCTCCGGGGCGGGCCGGCGGGGCGTCGGCGCTCTCGGCGGCACGGGCGAACCAGTCGACGAAGTCCACCTTGAGGCCGTCCATGCCCCACTCCTCGACGGCCCGGGCGAGCCGGTCGGTGAGGAAGGCCCGGACCTCGGGGTGGCGCGGGTCGGCGACGATCGCGCCCATGTGGGCGACGTCGGCCAGCGCGAGGTGGCCGATCTCCCGGTACGCGGCACTGTCCTTGCCGATGAACGGCAGCGCGTACCAGAGCATGTAGCGCACGCCGAGGTCGTGCACCCGCCGGACGTGGTCGGCGGTGTCGGGCAGCGAGACCGGCTCCCAGTCGCCGCAGTGGGCGTAGCCGCGGGTGCGGTCGGCGGTCATCCAGCCGTCGTCCACGATGATCACGTCCAGGCCGAGCTCCTTGCCGAGCGCGGCCTGGGTCTCGACGCCCTCGGGCGTGATGTCCTGGTGCATCGAGTACCAGGTGGAGTACGCGGGGCGGCGGGCGGCCTCCGGGATGTCGGCGGTGCGGCCCTCGCCCCACCAGGCGGCGAGGTCGGCCAGGGCGCGGCCGAAGTGGCGGCGCGAGGTGTCGATCCGGACGGTGAGCCGGTCGGCGGCCTGGGCCCAGAACCGGAACTCCCCGGTCTCCTCGACCACGCCGGCCCCGGCCAGCACGTCCGGGCGCCAGGCGGCGAAGGCGCAGAGGGCGACGTCCCCGGTGCCGACCAGCGCGGCGATCGGCGCGCCGTTGGCCAGCGAGGTGCGGCGCGGGGCGCTCCAGGCGGCGGGCAGCCAGCCGGTGCCGCGCGGCTCGGGGGTCCAGAGGGCGGTGGCGTCGACGCAGGGCACCCGCCACTCGATCCGCACCTCGCCCTTGCCCTCGGCGCTGACCTCCACCACCCCGTCGGCGATCCTGCGCACCGTGCCCGTGCCGCTCACCCGCAGGTCCAGCCCTTCGGCGTCCAGCGGTCGCGGGGTCCCGGCGGCGGTGGGGGCGTGCGGCTCCCAGACCTCGGCCGCGGCGTCGTTCGTCTCGGTCATGCTCAGCCCTTCGTGGCGCCGGCCAGCAGGCCGGAGATGAACTGCCGCTGGAGGACCAGGAAGAGGACCATCATCGGCAGGGTGGACAGCGCGGTGCCGGAGAGGATCGCGCCGTAGTCGGTGTTGGACTTGTTGCCGTGCAGCGTCGCCAGGGCGACCGGCAGGGTGTGCATCTCGGGGCTGCGCAGGGCGATCAGCGGCCAGACGAACTGGTTCCAGGAGCCCAGGAAGAGGAAGATCGACAGGGCCGCCAGCACCGGCCGCATGACCGGCACCACCACGCTGAACAGCACCCGCAGCTCGCCCGCGCCGTCGACCCGGGCGGCGTCCAGGAGTTCGTCCGGCAGGCTGCTCAGTGACTGCCGCATCAGGAAGATGGCGAACGGCACGCACAGGCCCGGCAGGATCAGCGCCTGGTAGGTGTCCAGCAGGCCGAAGTTCATCATCATCTTGAACAGCGGTACCAGCAGCACCTGTTCGGGCACCACGAGGGTGGAGAGCAGCAGCGCGAACAGCAGGGTGCGTCCGCGGAAGCGGAACTTGGCGAAGGCGTAGCCCGCGAGCAGCGCCACGACCAGCGCGCCGATCGTCTGGACTCCCGCCACCAGCAGGGAGTTCCCGACCACCCGGAGCAGGCCGATCTTCTGCTCCAGGTGGCTCAGGTTCTCGCCGAGGCTTCCGCCGGGCAGCAGCTTGGGCGGCCAGTCGAAGACCTCGGTGTCCTTGCGGGTGGAGGAGACCACCAGCCAGTAGAAGGGGGCGATCGACAGCCCGGTGACGCCGGCGAGGAGGAAGGTCAGCGGCCAGCCGCGCAGCTTCTTGAGGGGGTTCACGGTCTTGGGGGTCACTTCTCGCGCTCTCCCATCAGGCGCATCTGGACGGCACCGAGCACCGACACCAGCAGGGTGAGCGCGTAGGCGATGGCTGAGGCGTAGCCGAAGTCGAAGAACCGGAAGCCGTTCTGGTACAGGTACATGGAGACGGTCAGGGTGGCGTTGTCAGGCCCGCCGCCGGTCAGCACGTACGGCTCGTCGAAGAGCTGGAGCGTGCCGATGGTGGAGAGCACGACGGTGAACAGCAGCACCGGGCGCAGCGCGGGGACGGTGATCGAGGTGAACCGGCGGATCGGGCCGGCGCCGTCGACCATCGCGGCCTCGTACAACTCCCTTGGGATGGACTGGAGTCCGGCGAGGTAGATGACGGCGTTGTAGCCGGTGTAGTGCCAGGTGAGCACGACGACGACGGCCATCCGGGCCCAGACGGGCTGGCCCAGCCAGTCGACGGAGGGCAGACCGACCGCGTTCAGCAGCCAGTTGACCGCACCGTCGTCGGCCTTGAGCAGGTAGGCGAACATCACGCCGGTGGCGACCAGGCCGGTGACGGAGGGCATGAAGACGCCGAGCCGCCACACCGTACGCCAGCGCACCAGGGCGGAGTTGATGCCGACGGCCATCAGCAGGGCCAGTCCGAGCATCAGCGGGACCTGCACGACGAGGATCACGCCGGTGTTGCGCAGGGCCGTCCAGAACAGCGGATCGTCCACCAGGCGCTGGTAGTTGGCGAGGCCGGCGTTACGGGTGGCGCTGCCGGCACCGGTGGTGAAGGACAGCAGCAGCGAGTCGACGATCGGGTAGACCTTGAACACGGCGAAGGTGATCAGGGCCGGGGCGAGCAGCAGGTACGGCACCGCGCGGCGGCGCCAACGACTCGGCCTGGGCTTTCCGTTGAGGCCGGAGGCGGTCGGTCCGGACTTTCCGTTGAGGCCGGAGGCGGTCGGGCTGGCGGCACTCATGCGATACCGCGCCCCGTCTGCTGGGCGAGCTGCTTGGCGGCGTCCTGGAGGACGGCGGCCGGGTCGGCGCCCTTGAGCAGGACCTTGGTCTGGGCGTCGCTGACGAGCTTGAGGGCGCGGGCGTAGTCGCCGGAGTAGTTGGTGGGGTCGCCGCCCTCGGTGGCGAGGTCGGCAAAGGTCCTGAGCACCGGCTGGCCGCCGTAGAACGCGCTCGGCGCCGCGTACAGCGGGTCGGTGTAGGCCTCGGTGAGAGCGGGGAAGACGCCGCCCGCGTTGAACATGGCATTCACCGAGGCGGGGCGGGTGACGGCGTACTCGACGAACTTCCAGGCTGCCCGGCGGCGCGGACTGGAGGCGGCGACGGCCAGGTGGGTGGAGTTGACCAGGGCGGTGCGCTTGCCGCCGGAGGTGACCGCCGGGGGCTTGGTGAGGCGCCAGTTGCCGCTCTGGTCGGGGAACTTCTTCTCCAGGTAGTGCGCGACCCAGGCGGGCATCGCGGCCACCGCGAGCTTGCCGGTCTTCATCACGGGCGGCCAGCTCTGGACGCCGGGGGTGTCGCCGATCAGCCCGGCCTCGTCCAGCCGCTTGATGATGGTCATCGCGCGCACGGCCGGCTCCGAGCCGACGGTGATCTTCCCCTGGAGGTCGAAGTAGAAGGCGCCCTGGAGCTGCAACAGCGCCTGGAGGAAGTCCAGGTCGGGGGTGGGGTTGGCGGCCTTGTTGAGGCCGATCAGGGCGATGCCGGGGTTGGCGGCCTTGAAGCGGTCCGCGACGGCGATCAGGTCGTCCCAGGTGGCGAGGGCCTCGGGGTCGAGGCCCGCCTTGTCGAAGTAGTCCTTGCGGTAGAAGAAGCCGAGCGGGTTGACCTCCCAGGGCAGCGCGTAGGCGTGGCCGTCCTTGCCGCTGACGACCGGCCACAGGCCCTTGGCGAACTTGTCCTTGTGGGCGTCCGCGCCGAGCGCGGAGAGGTCGGCCAGGCCGCCGGGGAACTTCTCCTGGTAGCCGGGCAGGTAGTCACAGCCGATGTGCAGGACGTCGCCGAGGCCCTGGCCGCCGGCCGCCAGGCCGACGGTGATCTTGTCCCAGATGGCGGGCTCGCCGATGTCCTGGACGTCGACCTTGATCCCCGGGTTGTCCTTCTCGAAGGCCGGGACGATCCCGCGCAGGGCGTCGGCGGCGGTGGCCCAGGACCAGACGGTGATCGTGCCGGTGTCGGCGTCCCCGCCGGCGGCGCCTCCCGAGCCGGAGCCGCCGCCGCAGGCCGCGAGGGTGCCGCCGGCGGCGACGGCCAGCAGGCCGGCTCCGGAGGCGCGGAGAAGGTCGCGGCGGGAAAGGTGTGACATTGCATTCCTCTCGGTGGGGTGGCGCCGGAAGGCTGTGGTGCGAAGGGGGTGGGTGGGCGCGGAGGGGGTAGGTGGTGCGGAGGGGCTAGGTGGTGCGGAGGGGGTGGCGGGGCGTGACGGGGGCGCGCGAGGTAGTCGGCTTTTTTGAACGTTCAAACACGCAAAACAAACCAGAACCAAACAGGTTCCAACGAGCGGACACAGCAAACGCCCGCCCTCCCCGTGCCGTCAAGCCCCGGGCACGGGAATGGCGGGCTCCGCAACCGTTCCGTTATCAGCCCGGCAGCCGGGAGCGTCAGCCCCGCACGGTATCCGCCGGGCCGAACACGGTCCCCGGGGTGACCGGGATCCCCCGGGACATCGCCTCGAAGTCCAGGATCGGGTGGGTCAGGATCTCCGCCACCTCGTCCGTCAGCAGGTTGCCCAGGATGAACTCCTCCTCGGCGCCCGACCCGAAGGTGACGACCTGCCCACTCGACTGGATCATCCAGTTCAGCAGCTCCCGCTGGCTGCTCTCCGCGAGGTGGATCTCCCGGTCGGGGTGGTCCCGGCGGATCGCCTCCACGACCTCGCGGACCTCCTCGACCGCCACCCCGAGCCGGCGGACCGTGGCCGGCGAGGCCCGTCGCCCCCACCACTGGAAGATCACCCACTGGGCCACCGACGGGTGGGACATCACCTCGGCCGCGAGCTCCGGCAGCTGGTGGAGGTTCTCGGCGCTCGCCACGGTGTGCACCCGCACCCGGTCGAAGCCCTCGGCGTCGCAGAGGTCGAGGGAGTCCAGCAGCGCCCGCAGGAGGTTGCCGTCCGGGCTGCGCCGGAAGGCGCGCTGCACGTCCGCGGTGACGGCGTCCAGCGGCAGCCGCAGCGAGGACAGCCCGCGCAGCCGGGCGAGCTTCCCGGCGGTGAGGGTGTAGCCGGTGGTGTCGAGGCCGACCTTGAGGCCGGCCTCGACGGCGTGGTCGACCACGTCGAAGATCGGCGGCCAGAGCAGCGGGTCCCCGCCGGCCAGGACCAGGTCGGTGGTGCCGTGCGCGGCCAGCTTCCCGATGATCAGGTCCGCCTGGTCCAGGTCGATCTGCTCCGCGGCGAACGGGTTGTAGCAGCCCTGGCAGGACATCGGACAGCGGTTGTTGATCGACCAGTTGACCCGCCGGACGCGACGGCCGGTGCGCGGCAGGTCGGCCCGGCCGCGGATGCCCGCCACCAGGTGGGCGAGGCGGACGGCCTGCGGGAGGGTGGCTCCGGCGAGCAGGGCCTCGGCCCGCTCGACGGCGGCCGCGGTGGCGTCGTTCTGGAGCAGCAGGAACGCCAGGCGCCACCGCATGGTCTCGTCCGCCGGATCCTCGCCCAGCGCCCGCTCGACCCGCTCGGTCAGGGCGCCCAGGTAGCCGGGGTTGAAGTTGCCCGGCTCCAGGCGCCGTTGGAAGTCGTCGGCGATCGAGCCGCGGGCCAGGGACCGGTCGTAGCCGGCCCGCAGCGGGTGCGGGGGCAGGATCTCCACGTGCTGCCGGGTGGACATGGGCGTTCTCCGGTACGGGTCAGTTCGGGAGGTACGGTCGGTTCGGGACGGACGGGTCAGCTCGGGAGGGGCTGGTCAGTTCGGGACGGACGGCAGCAGGACGACCATCGAGTCGGCGGAGGTCAGGCCCATGCTCTCGACGAAGACCGCGTCGCGGACGAGCTGCGCGATGTCGGGGTGGGTGGGGGCCGCGAGGTAACGGGCCGTGGACTCCAACGGGGTGACGCCGTGTTCGGCGATCAGGGTGCGCAGTGTGCCCGGGAGGTCGTCGAGGCCGTCGTGCACAACCGCCAGGTCGAACCGGTCGGCCAGCCGCGTCGCGGCCCTACGGGCCTTGGCGAGGTTGGTCGTCGGGTCCACGGCCGTCGCCTTCGACAGGTAGTAGGGGACGGGCTGCATCATCCAGGCGAGCGCCGTGCGAAGGTCGTCCTCCTCGCGGCCGGGGCCGTCGAAGGCCTCGGGACCGAGCCCGAGACCGTCGCAGAACCACTCGCGCCGCATGCTGATCCGGTAGTGGGCGTGGGCCGCCTGCCGGAACGCCGGCAGCCTGGCGATGACGGAGGTCGTCTCGATCCGGAAGGTGTCGGCGATCCGCCGCATCCTCCGCCCCACCAGGGCACGGACGTCCGGCACGTCCGCGTCCTCGGCCACGACGTGGACCAGGTCGAGGTTGGAGAGGACCTCGCCTCCCGGTCCGGTGCGGTGGTCGCCGCGGGCCAACGACCCGGTCGCCGCCACCGACATGCCGGTCGCGTCCGCGAACTCGCGGGCCAACTCCTGGAACAGCAGGGGGACGTCTTCGGGTCTCACGCGCATCCTCGGGTGTCGGCGGGCGGTGGTGGAGGGCGAGATCCCTTCACCCTCTCTTCCAAGTCCTTTTACATCGTGGAGAGTTCGTATTCAGGCGCGCAGCCTAACAGCGACCGGCCACACACGGTCGAGTTCGCACCACGGATCTCACCCGGACCAGCTGACGGTCGGACGGAAACGTTCCGATCCAGCCATTTGTGAGCATTCGGGAGCTGTGGGAACCACCGCCACAGGCGGAAGGGTCGGCGCCCCTGGCAGGTCGGCGGGCCCCTGGTGAAATGATCTACAAGGTGATTTGATCACCATGGGACCGGTCCGATCACCCGCCGAATTCCTCCACGCACGAACGGGGCAGCCCTGATGGTGTCTGCTAGCGACTTCTCTCCGTCCCGCTTCCTCCGGGACCTCGAGACCACCGCGGACCTGCTGGGCGTCGACCACTCCCCGCCCATGACACGCCGGGTCCTGGACGCGTACAAGGAGGGCTTCCACCGGGGAGCCGTCCTGTGGCGCACCAACGACAAGCCCGGCGGCGCGCTGAACTACCGCTTCTACGACCGCGTTCCCGTCGACACCGTGGGCCTCGGGGCACGCGCCGGACTCCTCGACCCCCACAGCCCGACGGCCGGCCTGATCTCGGCCTGGAGCTCCCTCTACGACGGTTCGACGGAGCTGTGCGACTTCGACGCGGCCCGGGGCCTGGTCAAGACCTGGGTGTACCTCGGCGGGATCCGGCCGCTGGGCGAGGTCCTGGACGCCCCCGGGATCCCGGACACGATCCTCCGGCACCACGACCGCTTCCGCGAACTGGGCCTGACGTCGGTGCGGCACGTGGCCGTCGACTACCAGCACGACACGGCGAACCTGTACTTCCGCACCGGGGAGGGCCTCACCCCCGAGGGCGCGCTGCGACTGCTCGCCCTCTCCCGAGCCGGGGTGCCGGACGAGGCGACCTTCCGGGACATGGCGGCCTTCACGGCCCCGGACGGGCACACGTTCTCGGTGACGCTCCGCATCGCCACCGGAGAGATCGAGCGCGTCGGCGTCTACGCCCTCCGGCTGCCCGCCGGGCGGTTCCCGCGCGTCAACGACCGGCTGGCCGCGTTCTTCCGCGGCGCCCCCTCGCACGACGAGGAGGAGATGAACGCCGTCGCGTGGTCCTTCGGCGCGGGGGGCGGCGGTTACGTGAAGGCGGAGCGCAGCTACTGCGGCCGACTGGTCGCGCTGATGCGCGAGTGGAACAGCCCGATGACCGACCCGGGCAGGCAGCCGTGACCGCCCTCGACCCCGAGCCGCTCGACGTGGGCATCGTGCACGCCTCCACCCCGGCACGGCCGGCCCGACACCCGAACGGAGAACAGGGATGAACGCCCCGGCCTATCAGGAGGGCGTCCTCGCCCACGGCACACGGGGGGAACTCGAGCGCCTGCGTCTGCTGGAGGAGCTCTGCGACCCGACCACCACGGCCGTCCTCGAACGGCTCGGTGTCGCCGCGGACTGGCACTGCGTCGAGGCCGGGGCCGGGCACGGTTCCATCGCCCGCTGGCTCGCCGCCCGCTGCCCCGACGGCAGGGTGACGGCCACCGACCTCGACACCGCGCTCCTCGACGCGTCACCCGCACCGGCCAACCTGACGGTCGCACGGCACGACGTGACGCGTGACGACTTCCCGGCGGGCTCCCAGGACCTGGTGCACGCCCGGGCCCTGCTCGGCCACCTCCCCGACCCGCAGCTCGCCCTCGACCGGATGGCCGGCTGGCTCGCGCCCGGGGGCTGGCTCGTCGTCGAGGACCCCACCTACCTCCCGGCCGCCGCCTCCCCCCATCCGCGGTTCGCCGAACTGCTCGAGGCCTGCCAGCGGTTGCTGGCCCGGACCCACGGCACCGACCACTCCTGGGCCCGCCGCATCCCGCCGGCCATGGCCCGTTCCGGCCTCACCGACATCGGCATGACCATCCGCGTCGCCGTGTGCGGCACGGACGAGAAGGAGGACGCGTTCTGGCGCCGGTGCTTCGCCCAGGCCACCCCCGGGCTCATCGCCACCGGGCTCATGACCGCCGAGCAGATCACGGCGGCCGTCGCCCACCTGGACGACCCGGCCTTCACCGACACCGCCTGGATGATGGTCACCTGCTGGGGGCGCCGCCCTTCGTAGGCCGCCGCGGCCGCTTTACGCCGCCCGCCGCCCGCCATTCGCGGTCTCAGGCGTACGGGAACACCGGGCGCAGCACCTCGGCCAGCCGGCCCTTGACCGCGGCGGCGTGAGCCAGCGGGACGGGGTTCCCCCCGCGCTCCGTGGGCACCCCGAGGTCCGCCAGGGCGTACAGGGCGAGCAGGGTGCGGACCGTGTTGGAGGCCCAGACCGGCATCGGCCCGCGTTCCATCCCGACGAATGCGTCGCCCACCGTCGACAGCCAGGCGGTCGACCGCTCCGGCGTCAGGTCGGGGCGGGTGAGGACGAGGGCGAGGGCCCTGGCGAGCCGGTTGTCCTCCCGTTCGGCGAACAGGTAGTCGGTCGGCGCGAGCAGGCGCTCCGCGGCGAGCCCCAGCAGCGGTTCGGGGTCGACCTCGGGCCGCCGACCGCAGGCCCCGAGCAGGTCCGCGCCGTGCGCCACGGCGTGCAGCCAGCCGAGCGTCTCGTCACGACCGCGCAGGTCGGCCTCCGAGCGGTACCAGGCGGCGAACGCGTCGATCCATTCGGGCCTGAGGTGGCCCTGGTTCACGATCATCACCAGGACCAGCGGGGCGAACGTCCGGGCCTCGATCCGCGGATGGGCGAAACGTTCCACCATCAGATCGCCGAGCGCCAGGCACCGCTTGCCGTCGATCACCCCGCGCCCGATCCAGGCCGCCAGCACCGCGTACGGATAGCCGTCCCGGATCTCCGGGTCCGGGTCCCCCAAGGCCTCCGCCAGCTCCGCGACCAGCTCGTCCAACCCGGGCCCCGCGGGCAGCACGCAGTCGTTCTCGTAGATCTCTCGCCAGTTCGTCACCCGCCGGACCCTATCGGGGGCCGCCACCCCGTTCACCTGCTTTTATGCGCGACCGGCCGGCGTGAGAAGTCGGACGAGCCGACTTCTCACGCCGGCCGGAGGGAGCCGAGGCCCGGAGGGCAGTGCGCGTCAGGCCGGGCAGGCGTCCTGGGTCACCTTGCCGCCCGCGGTGGACGCGGTCGCCGGGTCCACCGACACGCACAGGCCCGTCCACTGGTTGATGAACTTGTAGGCCGTCGTGCGCTTGCCCCCGACCTCGATCTGGGTCGGGATGACGTTCCACAACTGGCTGCCCGAGGACCAGCGGGTCTCACAGCCCCACCAGAACAACTGGGTCCCGGCCCCCGGCGGGGTGCCGTTGTTGTAGGGGACGGTCAGGCACTTGCCGTTGTTGGCCTTGATCCAGTAATAGCCCTGGCCGTCGTACGGCGGCTTCTCGGCTCCCCACTGGTGGCTGCTGGGCGGCGTCGACTGGCACGCGCGCTGGGTGACCAGACCACCGGAGTCGGAACTGTCGAACTCCGGCCCCCGGACCATGCACCGGTGGTACTTGCTGTCGACGTAGGTCTTGTCGGCGTTGACCAGCCAGACGGCCTGGTGGGCGCCCTTGACGACGTGGTCCTGGTTGCGGGCGATGATGTTCTCCACCAGCGCCCAGCCGGGGAAGTCCATCATGACGACGCCGAGGCGGCCCTTGCCCCCGCCGTTGTTGAGGTAGTTCATCAACTGGAAGTTGACGCCCGGAAGGTTGACGGGCGCCTTGCCGCCCACGTAGGTCACGTGTCCGCCCGCGTACGCGTGCGGGTTCAGGAGGGGGGCGTTGGACGCCGACGTGTACGTCACGAACATGTGGCCGCTGCCGTCGCCGACCGCCCGGTCGATGTTCGCCTTGACGTACTCCCACTTCCTGCGGGCGTCGGGCACGTCGAAGTGGTCCTCCTGGTGGTCGTTGAAGGTCCCGATCCCGTAGCTGTCGCTGTCGAGGCCGTCGAAGCTGCCCAGCACGAGCTTCCCCCGGACGTCCGAGAGCCGGGGAACGTAGGCCTTGGTGCCGTTGACCACCGACGGGGCGTAGAACAGGCCGGGATACCGGGACACGTAGTCCGCGAAGATCTCCCTGCGCCTGTCGTTGGTGACCGTCTTCGGATCGTCGTCGCACTCGAACGTGCCGCCGCTGCCACCGAGCGGGCACTCGGCCCTCAGCCGCATCACGATCGTCTCGCTCGGGTGCTGTCCGAGGAAGTCCCTCGCCTTGCCCAGGACGTCGTCGAAGTTGGCGTTCTGGTAGAACGACCCGTGGTGGACGGTGAAGTACTTGTTCTCGGTGACGCGGACCCGGATGTCGATGGCGCGGATCCCGCGATCCAGCTGCGTGCTCAGGGTGTTGGCGCTGTCGCCGAAGTCCTGCTGGGTCCGGACGGGGTCGCCCCCGTGGATGGCGAGGGTGTCGTGGGTGCCGGGCAGGGACAGTGACGCCAGCCAGGTGTCACCGGCGAGGTTCCGCATCCAGTCCGCCCGGGACGTCGACCCGAGGTTGTTGTACGCGTCGCTGTTGCTCGTCCCGCTCGCCTCGGCGGAGGCGGGCGCGAGCAGGGCCGCGCTCGCGGCGACGCATGCCGTCACCAGGTGGGTCAGCCGGCGAAGTCGCCGCCGGGGCCTGGTACGGGCATCGGGAGGGGAAGGCTGACGCATGGAAATCCTGTCGGACGGCGGAGAAGGTGATCATCTTCGTCAACGGCCTTCCGGGTCACACCGGTTCAACGGAGTTTCGGGCCTCCGTGAGAGTGCGTGGACGTGCAGGGAAGTGCGTGAGAAGTCGGCCCGGCCGACTTCTCACGCAGGCCCGCCCCACCCCCTCAGCGGCCGACCTCGCGCAGACGGAAGTCCTCGACCGTCTCCCGGCGGATCAGGAGACGGGCCCGGCCGTCCCTCACCGCGACCACGGCCGGGCGGCCGACCAGGTTGTAGCCGGAGGCCATGGAGAGCTGGTAGGCCCCGGCCGCCGGCATGGCCAGCAGGTCGCCCGGGCGCAGGTCGGCGGGCAGCGCGGCGTCCCGGACGAGCACGTCGCCGGCCTCGCAGTGGCGTCCGACCACGTCCACCCTCCCCTCCCCCGCCTCCGAGCGGCGGCCGACCAGCCGCACCGTGTACGGCGATCCGTACAGGGCCGGGCGCGGGTTGTCGCTCATGCCGCCGTCCACCGCGACGAAGCAGCGGCCGTCGGCGGTGTGCTTGACGGACAGCACCCGGTAGACCGCCACCGCGGCCGGTCCGGCGACGGCGCGGCCGGGTTCGACGAGCAGCCGGGGCACGTCCAGCCCGGCCTCGGCGCAGCGCACCGCCAGCCGGTCGGTCACCCGCACCGCGAACTCGGCGAGGTCCAGCTCGGCGTCCCCGGGCAGGTAGCGGATGCCGTGGCCGCCACCCAGGTCCAGCTCCGCCAGCTCCACGTCGTGCCGCTCCCGCACCTCGGAGAGCAGCCGCACCAGCGCGTCCACCGCGAGCAGGTAGGGCTCCACCGAGGTGATCTGCGAACCCAAGTGGCAGTGCAGCCCCGCCAGTTCGAGCCCGGGCTGGTCGAGCACCCGGGCGATGGCGTCCGCCGCGTCACCGCCCTCCACCGGGAAGCCGAACTTCTGCCCGCCGACGCCCGTCCGCACCGCCTGGTGGTGCCCGGCGGAGATCCCGGGCATCACCCGGACCAGCACCCTCTGCGGTGTGTCGGCGGCCACCAGCGCCGCCAGCCGCGCGATCTCCGCCGGGCCGTCGATCACGATCCGCCCGACCCGCAGCCGACGGGCCAGCCGCAGCTCCTCCGGGGACTTGGCGTTGCCGTGCAGCAGGATCCGCTGGGCCGGGAAGCCGGCCGAGACCGCCAGCCACAGCTCTCCCGACGAGCAGACGTCCAGCCCCAGCCCCTCCTGCTCCACCCAGTCGGCCATCGCGCTGCACAGGAAGGCCTTGGCCGCGTACAGCACCTCGGCGTGCGGCAGCGCCCGCCGGTAGGCCCGGGCCCGCCCCCGGACCTCGGCCTCGTCCAGCACGTACAGCGGGGTGCCGAACCGCTCGGCGGCCTCGGCCAGTCCCACACCGCCGACCAGCAGCTCGGCTCCCCGGCCGGGCCGCGCCGAGGCCGGCCAGGGGCCGCCGAGCGCGTCGGCGGGGGCGGTGGGAGCGGAGGGGACGGGCGGGGCGACGAGCTGGGTCATGGCGGCTGCTCCTGTGGGTGGCGGGGTGGTCCTGCGGGCGTCAGTCCTCGTAGTGCGCGGCGAACCGGCAGTGCGCCGGGCGGGTGCGAGCGCGGTCGACCACCGGGGCCGGTTCCGGCGGCTCGGGGCGGTCCCGGCGCCAGGCGACCGGAACCGGGCGGACCGTCCGCTCCAGCGGCCCGTCGACGTCGATGACGGCGGTGGCGGCGGTGGCGGCGGTGGTCATGGCGAGGTCCCTTCGGGTGGCGGCGGCCCGTGCGGCCGTACCCCTCCAGTGGAGCCCCTCCGCACACCGACCGCACCCGTCCTTGACGCAGGGCGTACGGCGGGGTCGCAGTCCTTGACGCCTTCCTGACAGCGGTCCGGCGGGGGTGTCAGGGAGCTGTCAAGGACTGCCGCTCCGCCGCCAAGCCCGTGTCAAGACCGGCATGTTCCCCGCCGGACGGATGGTGGGCTGTCCGGCGTTCCCGCCGCTCCCCCGAAACCCGCCGCCCTGTCAACCGGGCGGCCCGGAAGGCCCCAAGACGATGCGCCGTTCGGCCCTCAGCACCCCGGACACCACCCCGGGCACCTCGCCCGATCAGAACTGGTTCCGCCGCCCGGAGCCCTCCCCGGCCTCCGCGCCCACGCCGCCACCGAGCCACCGGCCCACCTCGCCGGGCGGGCGGCGCCGGCTGATCACCCGCCGTCAGCTCGCCGAGGCGCTGCCCGCCGCCGTCCGCAAGCTCCACCCGCGCACCATGACGCGCAACCCGGTGATGCTGGTGGTCGAGACCGGCTCCGCGCTCACCACCATCAGCGCCGTCCTCCACCCGAGCGTCTTCTCCTGGGTGATCTCCTTCTGGCTCTGGCTGACCGTGCTGTTCGCCAACCTCGCCGAGGCCGTCGCGGAGAGCCGCGGCAAGGCGCAGGCCGACTCCCTGCGCCGCGTCCAGTCCGCCACCACCGCGCGGCGGCTGCCGCACTGGCGGGTCGGCACCCGCGACCACCGCCACGAGGTCATCCCCGCCGCGCAGCTGCTCCCGCACGACATCGTCCTCGTCCCGGCCGGCGAGGTGATCCCGCAGGACGGCGAGGTGGTCGAGGGCATCGCGACCGTGGACGAATCCGCGATCACCGGGGAGTCCGCACCGGTGGTCCGGGAGTCCGGCGGCGACCGCACCGGTGTCACCGGCGGCACCAGGGTGCTCTCCGACCACCTCGTCATCCGGGTCACCTCCCGCCCCGGGCAGAGCTTCGTCGACCGGATGATCTCCCTGGTCGAGGGGGCGAACCGGCAGAAGACGCCGAACGAGGTCGCGCTCAACATCCTGCTGGCCTCGCTGACCATCGTCTTCCTGCTGTCCGTCGTCTCGCTCCAGCCGATGGCGATCTACGCCCACGCACCCCAAACCACCGTCGTGCTGGTGGCGTTGATGGTCGCGCTCATTCCGACCACCATCGGTGCACTGCTCTCGGCGATCGGCATCGCCGGCATGGACCGGCTGGTGCAGCGCAACGTGGTCGCGCTGTCCGGCCGGGCGGTGGAGGCCGCCGGAGACGTGGACGTGCTGCTGCTCGACAAGACCGGCACCATCACCCACGGCAACCGCCGGGCCGTCGCCCTGCACCCGCTGCCCGGCGCGACCACCGAACAGCTCGCCGAGGCCGCCCAGTTGGCCTCCGTCGCGGACGAGACGCCGGAGGGGCGGTCACTCGTCGAACTGACGGTCCGTCACTACTGGCTGCCACCGAGGGCCCCGGGCGAACTGGGCGAGCAGCAGCCCGTGCCGTTCACCGCGCAGAGCCGGATGAGCGGCGTCGACCTCTCCTGGCCGGACGGCACCACCTGCCTGATCCGCAAGGGGGCGGCCGGCGCCGTCGCCCGCTGGGTGGTGAACTCCGGTGGGCGGCTTCCGATGGAGGCCAAGCCGCTGGTGGACCGGATCTCCGAGTCCGGCGGCACCCCACTGCTGGTCGCGGTCCACGACCGGCACGGCGCACGGGCGTTGGGCGTGGTCGAGCTCAAGGACGTGGTGAAGGAGGGCATCGCCGAACGCTTCGCCGAACTGCGGCGGATGGGCATCCGTACGGTCATGGTCACCGGGGACAACCCGCTGACCGCGCGCGCCATCGCCGCCGAGGCCGGGGTGGACGACGTCCTCGCCGAGGCCACCCCGGAGGACAAGCTCGCCCACCTGCGCCGCGAACAGGCCGCCGGGAACATGGTCGCGATGACCGGTGACGGCACCAATGACGCCCCCGCGCTCGCCCAGGCCGACGTCGGCGTCGCGATGAACTCCGGCACCCCGGCCGCCAAGGAGGCCGGCAACATGGTCGACCTCGACTCCAACCCGGCGAAGCTGATCGAGATCGTCCGAGTGGGCAAGCAACTCCTCATCACCCGAGGAGCATTGACCACCTTCTCGATCACCAACGACGTGGCCAAGTTCTTCGCCATCATCCCCGCGATGTTCGCGAACGCCTATCCCGGGCTGCACCACCTCAACATCATGGAACTGCACAGCCCCACCTCGGCCATCGCCTCCGCGATCATCTTCAACGCGCTGATCATCATCGCCCTGATCCCGCTCGCCCTGCGCGGCGTGCGCTACCAGCCGGCCTCGGCGACCGACCTGCTGCGGCGCAACCTGCGGGTGTACGGGCTGGGCGGGCTGGTGCTGCCGTTCCTCGGCATCAAGGCGATCGACCTGCTGATCCGGTTCGTGCCGGGGCTGGGCTGACGGACCGGCCGGGGCCCCGGGCGGGGCGCGCCGCCCGGGAGATCCCCGCCGCCCCTGTCAGGAGTCCGTCAGGATGTGCGCGGCCCGCGTCATGGAGGTGTCAGCAGCGGTACGGACGGGTCCGTTCCGGGGTTCACTGGAGTCATCCGAAGCAAGGAGTGCCGAACCGGCGGAGCCCGATGGAGAGAGCCGCCGGAGAGACGGAGGCGAACGGCCATGACCGGGACCACCCGAGTGATCGTCGGCCTGAGCGGATCACTGAGCAGTCTGGCCGCCCTCTACCACGCCGTCGGCGAGGCGGCCCGGCACCGGGCGGTGTTGGTGCCCGTGGCCGCCTGGGCCACCACCGAGCGTGACGGCCTGCGCCCGCGCTCCGAGTTGGAGCACGCCGCCCGCCGGCGCCTCGACGTCGCCTTCGAGCAGGCCTACGGCGGCTACCCGTCCGACCTGGTCATCCACCCGCTGGTGGTCAACGCCGAACCCGGCCCCGCCCTGGTCGGCGCCGTCACCGGCCCGGAGGACCTGCTCGTGCTCGGCGCCGCCACCCGTCGCCGCCTGGACCGCCTGCGGCACGGCTCGGTCGCCCGCCACTGCCGCCACCGGGCCGGCTGCCGGGTGGTCGAGGTCTCGCCCTCGGCCCTGCTCACCCGCCTCGAACTCCCGGCCCGCACCGGCGCACCGCTCCCGCTGCTGGCCCGCTGACGGGGCCTCGGCGACGGGGGCCGGGGTCGGGCCGTTCGGACCGCAGGAGCCGCTCAGCGGCGGACGTCCCTGGTGAGCAGCCAGGGCACGAGCAGGAGCCCGATCCCGATGGCCACCGCCTGAACGGCGCCGAGGCCGGACCGGATCAGCCCCGCCACCAGCAGGACGTCCACCGCGCCGGCCGCCCAGCGGCACGGAACCCGTGAAACCCCCGCGCCGGCCCGGCCGGCTCCGACACACTGACGGACGGGGCGCTACGCGGGGCCACGCAGATGGGCGCTCAGCCAGGTGAGGGCGGGCGGGAGCAGCCGCCCCCAGGTGGTGAAGTTGTGGCCGCCGGTGTCGACCGTCTCCTGGGCGACCACGAGCGGCGCGCGGGCCGCCGCCGCGAAGGCGCTGGCGTCGGCGTAGGTGCTGCCGTCCGCCTTGCTGTCCGCGAGCAGCACCGCGAGGGGCGGCATCGGCAGGTGGGCCAGGCGCCAGCCGAGGTCGGCCTCGGCGCGGCGCTGCGGACTGCCGGCGAAGAGGTCGCCCGTCGTGGCGTCCTCCGCCGCCTTGAAGTAGCCGGAGAGCGAGACCGCCGCCGAGAAGGTCTGCGGGTGCTCCATGCCCAGTTTGACCGCGCAGTAGCCGCCGGTCGAGTCGCCGACGATCCCCAGACTGTCGGTGCCGTCCAGCACCCGGTAGGAGGCCCGCAGGTCGGCGGGCACGTCGGTGGTGAAGTAGCTCTGCGCCTGCGGCCCGTTCGGGATGTCCTCGCACTCGCTGTCCCGGGGCATGGTCGGCGAGGGCCGCATCAGCACCAGGACGGTCGGCTCCATCGCCCCCTTGCGCAGCAGGCCGAGTTCGACGGCCGGGTAGCGGAGCCTGGTCACCAGGTTGGTGGCGTCGCCCGGGAAGCCGGTCAGCACCAGCGCGGCCGGGAAGTGCCGTTCCGCGCCGCCGGGTTGGAAGTACTGCGGCGGCAGGTAGACGTAGCCCTCGGTGCTCAGCCCGGTGGTCGCACCCGGCAGCCGCACCCGGTCGATCCGCCCGATCTGAGCCGGATCGCGACTGACCGTCCCCACGCCGGTGATCTCCGCGGAGCCGAGCACCTGCACTCCAGCCGCACCGACCCCGGCTCCGGCTCCGGCTCCGGCTCCGGGGCTGGCACCGGCTCCGGAGCCTCCACCCGCCTGCTGGACCACGCCCGCGCCGTGTTCGCGTCCCAGCAGGTCGGACCAGCTGTCGTAGAAGACGAAGTAGTCGTTGACGGCGAGCCCCAGCGTCACCAGCAGGACCAGTTGGGTGACGACGATGGTGCCGAGCCGCAGGAACATCGCGGGCCAGCTCCGCACGGCCAGCCGGGGCCAGACCCACAGCGTGCCGAGCACGGTGAACACCGCGAGCAGCGCCGTCAGAGCCAGCAGCTTGTGGCTGGTGAGTCCCATCGGTCCCGACCTCCCCTACCACTGTGGACTCCCGGTCGTGGAAACGGAGCTCCGTACTCAAAGTAGCCGGTCAGGCACCCCCGGACACGCCGCCGCGAGCGCCGGCTCCGCAACTTCGACAATCCTGTCGAAGTTGGCATGCCCGGGCTATGCTGACCCGAAGCCCACCCGCAGTCGGGCCCCTCGCCCCGTCGACGAACGCGCCGCCCAGGCGCGCCCGACCGGAAGGAGGTGCGGCACCAGCCTCCGAGAACCGGCCGACCGGCCAACAGGCCTCCCACATCGGCTTCTTGACGAATCGTCAATTCCGATCCGCGATTTCACCGCCTGAGCCTTGACGCGTGCCCCGGGCCGCCCACCGCCGTTGTACGGAAGGTGAATCGCCGCGCCCGCCCGAAACCCCCGGCCACCCTGCCGAGGAAGAGGTTCCGCATGACGACGTCCCGGACCCACCCGCGCCCCGCCGAAGCCGCGGTGCTGCTCACCGCGCTCAGCCTGCTCGTCCTGGAGGAGATCGCCCTCGGCATGGCCGAGGAGGAGGACCGCCCCGTCATCGGCGGCATCCTGATCGGCGCCTCCGGCACCGGCCTGCTGGTGGTCGGCGCGGTGCTGCTCAGCCGCTGGCTCGACCTCCGCCGCCCGCTCCCGCTGCCCCCGCCCGGCCCCAACGGCCGCGAGTACAGCGCCCGCGCTCTCGAGGGCTTCCCGATGGAGGCCGTCCGCCCACTGCTGCTCGCCGAGAACGCGCCCCAGCTCGGCCACCTGTACTCCGCCTGGATGCTCGCCCGGGCCGGCCGCCCGGCCCCCTGGATCGCCCGCCGCCTGGCCATCCCCCCGGACGCCGCCCAACTCCTGGTCGACGCCGCCCGCTCGGCGAGACTCGATCAGCGCCGCTGACCCGGCGCCGCACCCGCCTGCGCCACCAGGTACGGCACCAGCCCGCGCTCGGCCAACGCCGACCGCCAGGCCTCCCGCGCCAGCGGCAACTCCCCCGGCCCGTCCGACGCCTCCACGGCCCCGGCCCCGGCCCCCCTCGACCGGGCCGCCCCCAGCAGCCCCAGGCCGCCGACCAGCAGACTCACCGCGGCCACCCCGGCCGACACCCACCCGGCCTCCACCAGCGCCTGCGCCAGCACCCCCAGGTCCTCGACCAGCCCCAGCACCGAGCCCAGCAGCAGGAAGATCACCGCCGCCGTCCCCGCGATGATCGGCACGACCACCCCCAACACCCCCCACCACCCCGACGCCCGCTCCCGCGCCGGCACCTCCACCGGCACCCGCGCCACCGCGTCAGCGTCCGCCCGCAACGCCGCGTACCGCTCGTACTCCGGCGCCGCCGCGGCCAGCACGAACTCCGCGTTCTCCCGCGCCGCCCGCCGCAGCCGCTCCACACCCCGGGCGTCCTCCCCCGACTCCCGCAGCGCGGCCCGCACCTGCGGCGCGGCCAACGCCCGCCCGAGCTCCGTCTCGAAGTCCGCCCGATCCTGCTGCGGCAGCCGAAGCGGCCTGTCCATGCTCGTCCCCGATCGTCGCCCCGTTGTAGTTCTACAGAACTGTAGAACAAGGAGGCGCGTTGCAGCAGCCCTGTTCACGGGTGGATTCGGTGCTCAGGAGGGGTCGGCCATGGGGACCCGGGCGAGGGCGTCGCGGATCAGCTGGGCGGGTTCGGGGACGGCGATGCCCCACTCGCGGTACCACTGGGTGATCTGCACCATCGAGTGCCCTGTCTTCAGCGACAGCCTCAAGAGCTCGGCCAGGTCGAGATGCTCGACCAACAGCAGTCCGATCGATCGAGACCTACCTCGATTGAGGAGGACAACCGCTTGGTCCACGGTGAGTCCGGCCGGCAACTCGCCACTGGACGAGACGATTCCGCGAGTCCGGAGGTGGCGGGCAAGATCTTCAGGCTGGCGCTGGAGTGTGCGAGCCGCCATGATCAACCGGGCAAACGGGACTGGATCCGCCACTCGCAGGTACTCCCAGTCCATCGCACCATCGAGCAAGAACAGCTCCTCGTCCAACCGGGCGAGCTTCTCCGGCAGAACAATCGCGATCTCCACGCCGTAGACCTTGAACCGTTCGATCACTTCACGTAGCGAGGATTCCCGTGAACCCATCATGCCAAAAAGCTGTTCGAAGGTCAGATCCGCCGCATCCCGCAGCGGCTCCCCGTCCACCAGCAGCAACTCCAGATCCGCGACACATGCGTCCTCCGGAAAACGCTGCATGCGAAATCCCATGGCTCCGAGCGTCTCCGCGGCCCACTCCACAGAAACCCCCAGGTCTCGGAGTGCACACAATAGATGACGTGCCGGCACCTCCTCCGATCGGCTCAGCCATGGGCTGGAACCATTGAGTCCCCAACTCAGCAATGCCAGAGTCTCGTCCGAGACGGGCGATGGCAGGCCCGTTGGGTCTGCCTCCAGGCCGTGGTCCGCGATCGCTGCACAGACCCGGTCGATTGGCATCCCGAAGACCCGACTGGCTTTGGCCAGATGCCCCGGCGCAATCGCACCTCCTGGCTGCGGACCACTCCAGAAGGTTCCCTCCCCCGACCGCTCCCAGAGGAATAGCGGGTTGGTATCGACGGCAATCGCCAGATCCACGACCTCGTGAGTGGCATCCCGGCCCAGACGAACCCATGCATCTGCTGCTTCCGATGCGGAAATGCCGTTCAGATCGGCAATGACCAGGAGGTCGTTGACAGTCGCTGGCGATCGATCGTGCTCCTGCCGAAGGCGAACGCTACGCCTCGGGCGCACGCCGAGCTCATTTGCCCTGGCGCGAGCGCTCTCAGCCGACACACCAAGCTTTCGCGAAAGCGCTGAGATCCAGCTGTCGTCCGGATGCATCAGGGACCACCCCCCTCGCGGCCCATCCGGCGCAAACACGGCAATGTCGGAGGGCATGGCGGGGCGCACCCTTCGAGACACGGAAGACCTAGGAAAGAATTCGGCTAGCTCCGGAATCAATCGCTCCATCCCATGCGCCATCAGCCGCCACAGCAGGACGTGGTCGGGCGGGCTTCCCACCACGTGCCTGGGGTTGAAATCATCCCGGTCCTCAAGCCACTTGATAATTCCGTCATCAGCCAGGAAGCAGCCCGTACGGCGGGTCTCGTACTCAATACCGTGGTATTCGAATTGGCGGCCCTGCCGAATGACTTCGGTGCCCACCAGATCGGCGAGGTGATAGTTTCCCTCCGTCACCCGATGGATCCACTCCATACTCAGCACAGCCGAGTCGCCGCTCACGAAATCGGCTACTGCCGCCTCCAACAGCCCCCGGACCGACTCTGACAGGTCGCTGATGACGCGGCGGCGATCCACGGACAGCTTCGCTGGCGAGAACTCTCCGCTGAGGTTCACTACGACCCCTGACAACCCGCCCGCCGAGATGACTCCGCGAACGACGTCCGGCTCAGCCAGCAGGCCGTCAACCAACAAGGCGCCACCGTACTCACACCACGTCACCTGCGTGCCCTCCGGAGCATCATTCCAGGGCGTCATCCGGCCCCAGGCGCTGAAGCCGAAGGGTTCGTCCCGAGGCATCTCCCGTGCCTTCAGAACTCCGGACTCCCAGGCCGCCTCCCGGCTGCCGTGCACCGCCGACGTGGAGAACTCCGCCACGGCCAGAAGGCGTTCGAGGACTTCCACGCACGACCAGGACTCTGCCATCTCGATGTCGTCCCGCAGGTACAGCCGTACGGTGGTGCCCGGCGCGTGGCCCTGTTCCGACCGCTCGGCAATGCGGAAGAGGTGGCTCGGGCCGTAGATGGAAACATCCAGCTGCGGGCCCAACCGGCCCGAGGTGTCCATGCGGCAGGTCGATACCTTGATCTCGTCGGCGAGCATGAAGTAACTCAGCACGCCGATGCCGAAGCGGCTGTTGGGATACAGCTCGACGGGCGGGACGACCTTTCGCCACTCTGCCCGTTCGAGCTTGTAGTCCAACTGCTCCGCGAAACGGGCACCGGCGTTGGAGAAGACTCCTCGTAACTCCTCCTCGCCCATGCCGACGCCGTTGTCCTGGCACTCCAGGTAGGCGCGGCCGTCCTCGTCCACGCCTTGGCGGAACTCGATGCGCCCTTCATACGTGAAGGTGGCAATGGGATTCGTGCGGTCCAGGTACTCCGTCCGGGCGCGGCGGTACCGGCAGGCGTCGAGGGCATTCTGGTAAAGCTCGCGAACGGCCAAGTCCCGGTCTCGATACAGCTCTACGCCCATCAGCAGACTGCGCACCCGGCGTTCGTCCATGCGGAACCGCGCCCAGCCGGCGAACGCACCAGTGGCGGGGACGGCTTCGTCCGAGGTGAGGCGGGTCGGGAGCGGGTGATCGGTGAGGACGCGGCGGACGGCGTGGAGGAGTTCGTCGGCCCGGGCCGTGTACTCGTGCAGGCCCTCGACCACCGCCTCGTGGCGGCACTCGGCACGCAGTACCGGCAGGTCGTACGAGCCACCCCACGCAGCCTCGTCCAAGGTCCGGCGCAGGGCGGTGAGGTCGACCTCGTCCGGGATACCGAGGTGTTCGGCCACGATCTCGGGCAGAGCAGTCATCTCGATGGCGGTCCCGTATGCCAACGCCAGCAGCAGGGCCAACCGTTGCTCCCGGACCTGCTGCTCGCCCGGGGCCCTCAGGTGGTCATCCACGCTGAGGCTTGCCAGGTAGTCACGGTTGCCGACGTCGGGTCCCCGGCGCAGGCCGTGCAGCAGGGCGCAGACCCGCTTGAGTGCGAAGGTCTCGCCGAGGTCAGCAAGAGCCGGGAGTCGACCGAGGATCTCCTGCACACCCTCGGGGTCGACGAGGTCCTCGTGCTGGTCGAGCCAGCGGTGGAAGAGCCACCAGCCGAGGGGCGCCGCGGAGGCGGGGCGCGTCCGGGTGCGGCCCACCAGTAGGTCGTGGGACTCGATGAACTGCTCGTACGCCGCGCGGTCTGCGTCGGGCTCGGATGCAGGAGCAAGATCGGTCGGGCCGACGGAGACCCGTGCCGCCGCCAGGCGCAGTGAACGGACGCGGTAGAGGAACGGCAGCACTGCCAGCAGCGCGGCCTCGGCCGGGTAAAGGTCCAAGCGACCCAGCAGCCAGTCGATCCGCTGCGCGAAGCGCTCCGCGATCCCGGGGTCCTGCCACGGGTCCTCGGCGAGCCCCGTCTCGTCCCGCAACCGAGCCAACTCGCCGACGGCCTCCAGCGCGACACGCTGATAGGGCTCGACACCCCAGCCTTCCCGGACATGCTTCCAGACACGCGAGCCCGCGACGAGCTTCACCCAGTCGTCGGCGGTGTCCGGCACCGCCTGGGGCAGGCCCCCTAGGAAATTGACGGTCTCGGCCTGCACGGCCAGCCCGTGCACCGTGCCACTCATCGTGTTCGACGTGCTGTCGCCCATCCTTCGCGCCCTCCCCAGGTGCAGGGCACGAGCGTAGGGCAATCGCCCCTCAGGACACGGTCAGAATGCCGCGCATGAAGTGGTGGAAGGAGCACAGGTACGCGTACGCGCCCGGCTGGCTGGGCGCCGTCACCGTGGCGGTGGCGCCCGGGGCGATGGGGCCGGTGCCGAAGGTGCCGTCCTGGGCGGTGAGGGTGTGGGCGGTGGTGCCGGTGTTGGTCACGGTGACCACCGCGCCGGGGCCGGCGGTGAAGTCGGCCGGTTCGAAGGAGAAGTCGCGCGCCGCCACCGTCCCGGCGGCAATAGACGGGCTGGGCGAGGCGGCCGGAGAGTTCGCCACGGACGGCGACACGACGGCGGGGCTGCTGGTCTCCTCCGGCGCCGGCCCCACCAGCGCGCTGACGCAGCCGGTCAGGACGGCACCGGCCGCGAGCAGCAGCGCCAGGGCGACGGCCCGGACGCGGGACCGCATCACTCAGCGGTGACCAGCGTGACCCGCTTGGCGTCGGCGGCGGCGGGCGGGGTGGCGCCGAGGTCGGAGACGGTGGCGGTCAGGATGGCGTCGACGTCCGGGAGCCAGTTGTAGGTCTTGGACTGGACGATGACCTCCCGGGTCTGCGGCGTCCCGTCGCAGACGATGTCCGCTTCCGCCGTCCGGCTGGAGCCGAAGGCGGTGACGGTGGTGTCCTCCGGGTCCTTCTGTTCCACCGAGACGGTGAGCGAGCGGGCTTCCTCCGCGTTCGCACAGACGTACCCGATCCCCACCCGGACCCGGCCGGCGGCCTTGGGGTCGATCCTGGCCTCACCGAGGGTGACGGTGGTGGCGACCGGGTCGTCGTCGGCCCAGGCGGGCACGGCGGCGCCGGTGAGGCCGGTGACGCCGGTGAGAGCCGAGGTGAGTACCGTCATGATGATCCACCGTTGCACTGCAGCCTCCGGGGTCCGAGGACGTGTTGCGGCCGACGCTAACCGCCCGGAGAACCACCCGCGCGCCGGGCCGTCCTGACCGTCATACCAACGGCCCAGCCCCCGCCGCCCGCCGCGCCGCCACCACCACGGCGAGCCGGACCAGCACCCCGCTGGCAGCCCACCCGGCCGTCGCCCGCCTGGTCCTGCGGCGCCACGGCGAGGCGAGGGCGGCCACCGCGCTGCCCTCGGCGGCCTGAGCGCCCGCAGGACCGGGACCGGGACCGGCGCCTCCGCATCTGTCCACAACCGGAACGGCACGAAACCGTGGCGCGGACGGGACGGGCGTGCCAGCCTGTTCCAGGCCTCGGGGGCGATGGTCCGCAAGGGACCCGGCCTGCCCGGCCTTCCTGCACTGTCGACTGGGACGGGAGTACGGAATGCGCATCACGTTCGGACAACGCGCGGCCAAGATCGCGGCGGTGGCGGCGTTGACGGCCGGCACGGTGGCCATGGCCACCGGGAGCGCCCACGCGGCGGGCCCGGGCGGGGCGGAGGCGTGCCCCAACGGCAGCGTCTGCCTGTACTACAACTCGCCTGGCGCCGGCTGGGGTTCGTTTGACAACTTCTCGCCGAACCAGTCCCTCTACCTGGGGAACTACACCTTCGCCCGCTACGCGAACGGCTCCGGCTACGGCCAGAACATGTACGGGAACGCCGCGTCGATCGTCAACAACACCGGCCACACGGTGTCCGTCGGGCTGATCACCGGGGGCTACCAGTACTTCGTGGCGGGATACGCGGGATCGCTCAACGGCGCGACGAACAACGACTCCTACCTGTACAGCTGACAAGCACCGCCAGGCGACCCTGAAGGGCCCTCACCGAGTGCGGGCCCTTCAGGGTCCTGGCGCGCCGCCCGGCTACGTGGCCCGCCGCTCCCCCCCGACCCCGCCGATGAAGCCCAGCAGCCGCTCGTTCACCGTCTCGGGCTGCTCCAGGTTGAGCCCGTGGCCGGCCCGCTCCAGGATCTCCGCCCGCACACCGGGAATCAGCCGGGTGACCCGCTCCACCACCCGGCGCGGCCGCAGCAGCGCACTGCGCCTGCCCAGCAGGACGAGTACCGGCAGCCGGATCGACGCCAACTCCTCGTCCGTGAACGTCCGGACCGGCGGGCGGCCGCTCGGCTTGTAGCTCCGCAGCGCGAGCATCAGCGGCGCCGTCATCTCACGCGGCGCGCTCAGCGCGGGGTTCGCCAGCAGCCGGCCGACCGCCGGACGCAGCGGGCGCGGGGCGAGCAGGCCGAGCAGCCCGGCGACGAGGTGGACGTAGAAGCGCGCGGGTACCTTCTCGATCCCGCCCGGGTCGAGCGGCACGACGGAGGCCAGCCGCTCGGGGGCGTGGACGGCCTGGTTGAGCGCCAGCCAGCCACCGTACGAGGCCCCGACCAGGTGCACCCGCTGCAGCCCGAGGCCGGCCAGCACCTCCCCCAACCAGGCCGCGTTCTCCGGCGGTCCGGCCGCGACGGCGCGCTGGACGCTGCGGCCGGGGTCGTCCAGGGTGTCGATCGCGTAGACGGGGTGGTCCTCGCCGAGGGCGGCGATCTGCGGGTACCAGTTGGACGGGTGCCCGGCGTGGCCGTGCAGCAGCACGATCGGGTCGCCGGTCGCCGCGCCGTAGCGGTGGACGTGGACGCTGCCGTAAGCGGTCTCGACGTCCAGCTCCTGGCGCGGACTCGGCCAGAGTTCCATCGCCCGGTCGTAGGCCGCAAGGAACTTCGCCCGGGCCGACTCGCTGACGAAGTGTCCGACGGTGGTCCTGGTCATGATCGCCCTCCCTTATTGATGGTATGGTTGTACCACAAAAACATCCGGAAGGAACCCGATGCCGAAGCTGGTGGATCACGAGGAACGGCGGGCGCACATCATCGACGCCCTGCTCCGCTCAGCGGCGAGCAGCGGACTGCACGCCGTCACCATGCGGTCGGTGGCGGTCGAGGCCGGCGTCTCGGTGCGGCTGGTCCAGTACTACTTCGCCACCAAGGAACAGCTGCTGCTCGCCGCCATGACCCGCCTGGCGACCCGCATGGGCGAGCGCGTCCAGCGCCGCGCACGCGAGAGCGGGGCGGACGGCGACCCGCGCGGCATCATCGAGGCGGTGCTGCTGGAGGCGGTGCCGACCGACGAGGAGAGCAGGGCGTTCCACCTGATCTACACCGAGTACGCGGTGCTCTCCGTCACCGATCCGGCGCTCGGCGGGCAGCCGTTCCTGGCCGCGCCGAACGAGATGGAGGCCTTCCTGGCCGCCCAGCTCACCGCCGCCCGACAGGCCGGGGACGCCGTCCCCGGCCTGAACCCCCGCCAGGAGGCCGTGGTGCTGCTGGCCGTCTCCGCCGGCCTCGGCCTCAGCGTCCTGCTCGACCAGCGCACGGCGGAGGAGGCCGTCGGCGCACTGCACTACCACCTGGGCCGCGTCTTCCACCGATAAGGCACAGGACGCCACCTAGGCCGTCAGATGGTCGAACTCTCCTGCCTTGACGCCGCCCAGGAAGGCGTGGAGCCCGTCAGGCGATGTGGTGATGATGACATCGGGCTCATCGCTCTCGCGGATCCGGACGCGGCCGTCGGGTGCCGCTGCGACGTAGACACAGTTGGCGGTGTCGCCACTGAATGAGGACTTCTGCCAGGCCTGAACGATCACGGTCTCCCCGTCTCACATGCTTCGGGCGATACAGCGGATGACGTCGCGGGACGCCTCGGGCTTGAGTGCGGTCGCCTCCAGCCGATCCAACACGGCTCGATACTTGATCAGCTGCGGCTCGGCGTCAATGAACTCGAATCGATCCCCATCGACCTGGACAGTGTCCAACCGTGCGACCTCGGCATGGACGTACACGATTCCGGCGCCGGAGCTGGGGTAGCTGCCGGTACCGAACGGGATCAACCGCAGGTCGATGTGAGGATGCTCGCTCATGGTCAGCAGATAATCCAGCTGATCACGGGCGACCTCCGGACCACCGAAGCCCATGCGCAAGGCGGTCTCATGAACTATCGCCGACAGCGGCATCGGCTGCTCGCCATAAAGCACCGCTTGTCGCTTGATGCGATGAGAAACAAGGTGTTCCACCTCGGGCGGCGACAGGGGTGGAACTACATCCCGGAAGAGCGCGCGAGCATGCTCAGGAGTCTGGAGGAGACCAGGGATGTGAACCACCGAGGCGATCCGCATCGATCGCGCATGATGCTCGACTTCCGCCAGGTCAAGAGCTCCAGCCGGAAGGATCTCGCGGTACTCCTCCCACCAGCCCCGCGTGCGCCCGCCGGTCATGCGGGTCAGCGCCTCGATCAGGGCCTCGTCCGCGCAGCCATAGAGACGCGCCAGGGCCCGCACTCGATCGGCGCTCACCGGGGGCCGGGGGGGCGAATGTCGCGGCGGCGGTCGGCGGGGCGAGTAGAGCAGCAGCAGTGGCTTGTGCGGCGCCCGCACACCGTTGTTCGTCCAGCGCCTCAGCCGCGCCACCCGATCGAGCCAGTCCATGCCCGCCAGCGTAGTTGGCGCCCCGGAGCCGGGATCAGCGCCGGCCGCACCGCTGCTGGGCGGTGTGCCAGGCGGCGGTGACGGCGCGGTGGGCGGCGGCCGTGGCGTCGGGGATGTCGGCGGGCAGGTGGACCGGGGTGCCGAGGTGGACGTGCAGGGCGGGGCGGCGCAGGGGGGCGGTGGCGAATCCGGCGAGCTGTTTGGCGGTGCCGCCGGAGCTGAGGCGGCGGGCGCCGCACTGACCAAGCGGCACGACCGGGGCGCCGCCGGCCGCCGCGAGCCGGGCCAGGCCGGTGCGGAAGGCGCCCGGTGCCGTGTCGCCGGAGTCCCGGCGCCGCGGCAGGCCGCCCTCACCGTAGATCAGCACGACCCGGCCGGCCGCGAGCGCCTCGGCGGCCGGGTCGAGGGCGGTGGCCGCCCGGGCCGTCCCGCGGTGGACGGGGATGTGCCCGCCGGCCCGCAGCACCGCGCCGAGCACCGGCACCCGCCACAGCCCGGCGGTCGCCATCACGACCGGTTCGGTGCCCAGCCGGCGCAGGGCGGCCAGCACGACGCCCGGGTCGGCGAGCGAGCTGTGGTTGGCGGCGACGATGCTGCCCGGGGCGATCGGGCCCGGCACCTCGGAGGTGACGGACAGACGGCCGAGGACGGGCACCAGGGTGCCGGCGATCCGGCTGAGCATGGCGGTTCCTTCGTGGACTTCGGCGAGGTGATGTCTCCATGCTCGCCGGGTGGCACCGCCGGCCGCCTGAGTAGGAGTACTCAACCGGTCCGGGTCTGCGGTCAGCTCCGCTGCACGGTGACCCGGTCCACCGCCGTGCCGTCCTCCATGAGGGAGCGCACGTCCATCCGGGCGGGCCTGCCCGCGACGGCGGGGGTCACGTCGACCGCGACCAGGCAGTAGCCGGTGTAGCGGACCCTGGACCAGGTGACCTTGACGGTCTGGTTGTGGCCGCTGCGGTCGGAGACCACCATCGGGACGGACTTGTCGTTGGCGGTCTCGTGCCCGAGGTAGGTGTCGGCCGCCGGGAAGGAGTAGAGCCCGCCGCCACCGCCGCCCGCGACCACGTAGGTGGTGCCGTCCTTCACCGGGTCGACGGTGTCGCCAGAGGCGACCTTGCGGGTGGCCTTGCCGGCCCGGATGGGGTCGGTCCGCTCGTAGACGTGGTTGTGGCCGCTGAGCACCAGGTCCACCTGGTACTTGTCGAACAAGGGGGCCCAGTCCTGCTGCGCGCCGAGTTCGGCTCCGTTGTCGTGGCAGGTGGAGTAGGTGCACTGGTGCAGGTAGACGACGATGAAGTCGATGCCGGTGTCGGCGCGGAGCGCGGTGAGCCGGCTCTCCAGCCACTTCTTCTGCTTGCCCTTGGTGTAGTCGAGGTTGGCCGGGGTGTTGTAGCAGACGTCGTTGCCGTCGAGGCTGATCAGGCCGACGTTCTGGTACCGCCAGGAGTAGATGCCCGTGGACTGGCTCCAGGCGTTGTCGGGAGTCGTGAACCGAGCGCGCATGCCCCCGTAGCCGTCGGCCCCGTACCACGGCTCCATCTCGTGGTTGCCGATCGCCGGCATCCACGGGGTCCGGGAGGCGACGGGGTCGTTCTGCACGAAGAAGGAGTCCCACAGCCGGGCGTCGTACGCGTCGCCGGTCTTGCCGCTGCCACCGGCGTTGGCGTACGAGAGGTCGCCCATGTGGAGGTGGAAGGCGGGGTCGAGGCCGGCGATCAGGTTGCCGGTGGCGGCCGCATTATACCCGATGCCCTGGTCGCCGAAGGCGGTGAAGGTGAACCCGGCGCCGCGGCCGGGAGCGGGCGCGGTGCGGAAGCTCGCCATGTCGCCGAGCCGGGCGCCCTGGCCGGCCGGGTCGTGGCCCTGGTGGCCCACGACGTAGTAGTAGGTGGTGTCCGGGATCAGCTGGTCCAGCCGCGCGTGCAGGTAGAACTGGGTGACGGTGGTGGGCTTGACCAGGGGCTGATCCTCGACCGGGTGCTGCCAGGAGAGCTTGCTGACCAGGGTGCGGACCTCGGCGGCGATCGGGGCGCCGTAGTCGCCCGGCTGGACGCCGAGCCGGACGAAGGGGGCGGTCACCGCGTCCGGCACCTGCCAGGAGACGACGACCTGCTGGGAGGGGTCGGCCCCGAAGGCGAGGTGTCGGCCGAAGGGCCGCAGGGCGGACCCGGCGATCCGCTCGCCGCGGGGTGCGGGGACGGTCGGGGCGGCGAGGGCGGTCGGGCGGGGGTCGGCGAGGGCGGTACCGGGCAACAGGAGGCCGCCGGTCGCGAGGGCCGCACCGCCCGCCGCGCCGACTCGGAGGAGGTCACGCCGGGAGTGCCGTGGGGTCTCGGTCTCGGACATGACATCAAGTTAGGAAACTTCCCTAACCTTTGACAAGAGGTCCGCCGTCGCCGAATGTTCTTTCGACTTCCTTTCGCCGTAGGTCAGTTGACGAAAACGCGAGGGAACGCGCGGGCAGCGCCGGCCAAGGCGGCCGGGCTGAACCTGACCACCGCCTCCGCCCACCTCCATGCCGTCGGAACCTGAACGCCGCCGGAACCCGAACAGCCGTCCCCCGGCCGGCAGACCGGTCGCGGCCGGCCGGGGGACGCCGCGTCGGGGAGTCCTCAGCGGACGCCCGGCAGGCCGGCGGTGACTTCCGTCCAGGGCGTGCGAGCAGACGCGGCCCCGCTCGGCGGGCAGGCTCTCCAGCGCCTTGGACAGCACCGCGCGCAGCCGGTCGACGTTCCCCGCGAAGACCTCCGGCACCTCCGCGTGGGTGACCCGCGGCTCGGTGACGCGGCCCAGCAGCGCGTACGGCCCCGAGCCGCCGATCACGCCCGACTCGGCCCGCGCGGCGCCCTGATCGATCGTCATCGATCGCATCCTTCTTCGAGAACGTCCGGGCCGTTGTGGGTCGGTGACGGACCGCGAGGGTGACGGCCGATCGGCCGCGGGCCGCCGGGGTGGTCCCGGGCGGCCGTGCGGGTGACCTGTCGGACGTGTCGGCGCCAGAACACCCCGTCCGGCGTGCATGGGTGGGAGTGCGCCGTCCGCGGACGGTGCCGGTCCTTGTCCCCGAGTCTGTGAGCCGCGCATGCCTCCCAACGCCCGTCTACGCCGTATCGTCCCGACCGCGCTCTGCGCCCTCTCCGTGGCCCTCGCCGCCCCAGCGGCCCACGCCGCGCCACCGGGCCGCGACACCGGGTCCGACCCCGGGAGGTCGGGCGGCGGCTCGTACGACTGGGACCGCGTGGCGTCCTGCGAGAGCAACGGCAACTGGCGCATCAACACCGGCAACGGCTACTACGGCGGCCTCCAGTTCGACCAGCCCACGTGGCGGGCGAACGGCGGCCTCGCCTACGCACCGCGTGCCGACCTCGCCACCCGCGAGCAGCAGATCGCCGTCGCCCAGCACCTCGCCGACCGCCGCGGCCTCTCCCCCTGGCCCGTCTGCGGCGCCCGCGCCCCCCGCGCCCCCCGCGGCCAGGGCCGCGAGGCCGTCAAGCCACCCCCGGCGTCCGCCCGGACCTCGACCGTGTCGGAGGAGGGCACCTGGACCGTCCGCCGGTACGACACCCTCGGCGAACTCGCCGAGAACCTGGGCGTCCCCGGCGGCTGGCCCGCGCTCTTCGAACTCAACCGCGACACCATCGGCGAGGACCCGGACCTCATCCAGCCCGGCATGGTTCTCTACCTCCCTTCCTGACCCCACCCCCGCCTGAATCCGTCGATCCCTACCCGACCCCACCGACCACCCGACCCCCGACCACCTGACCCCACCGACCCGCCGCCCGCGCCCGCCCCGGCGCGGGCGGCGCCCTGTTGCCCCCGGGGTACGCCGCCGGCCCGCCCGCTCACTCGGAGCGGACGGGCCGGCGTGCGACTGGCCTCCGGACGGAGTCAGCCGACGTGGACGCGCGGGCGGCGCGAGCGGTCCGGCTCGGCCTCGCGCAGCACCTCGCGGGTGACCGGCGCGACCTCGCCCTGTCCGAACAGGAAGAACCGCAGGAACTGGGCGAAGGGGCTGCCCTCGGTCCACTCGAAGTAGAGGTGCGGCTGCTGCCCGGTGCGGTCCCGGATGTTCAGCGCCAGCGCGGCGAGCGCGTTCGGGATGCTGGAGCTCTCCAGGGTGAGCACCCGGTAGCGGCCGTGCAGCACCTCGCCGCGCACGGTCAGCTCGGCCTCGAAGTCGGAGGCGTCGCGGACGGTCACCTCGACGAAGACCAGGTCGTCCTCGCCGGGGATGTCGTTGTCGGCGCGGATCTGGCGGATCTTGTCGCGGTACTCGGCGATGTCGCGGTGGCTCGGCTCGTTGGCGATCAGGCGCAGCGGTCGGTGCGCGTAGTCCCTGATGAAACGTTCCGCCACGTCGTCCATGGCCACGCTGGTGACGCGCAGCTCGAAGGCGCGGCGCAGCCGGGAGAGCAGCGAGACCAGGATGATCCCGGCGATGAAGCAGGCGCCGATCTTCAGACCGTCCGGCCGCTCCAGCACGTTCAGCACGGTGGTGTAGAGGAAGATCGCCGCGATGACCGCGAAGGCGATGGTCCAGCCGCGCTCGCGCTTGCGGTACGCGGCGATGGTCACCGCGATGGCGGCCGAGCTGATCAGCACCAGCACGCCGGTCGCGTACGCGCCGCCCTGGGCGTCCACGTCCGCATCGAAGATCCAGGTGACCAGGAAGCCGATCAGGGTCAGCACGATCACCATCGGCCGCACCGCGCGGGCCCAGTGCGGGGCCATGCCGTAGCGCGGCAGGTAGCGGGGCAGCAGGTTGAGCATGCCCGCCATCGCGGAGGCGCCGGCGAACCAGAGGATCGCGATGGTGGAGAGGTCGTAGACGCTGCCGAAGGCGCCGCCCAGGTACTCGTGCGCCAGGTACGCCAGGGCGCGGCCGTTGGCGTCACCGCCGGCCTTGAACTGGTCGGCCGGGATGAGCAGCGTGGTGATGAAGCTGGTGGTGATCAGGAAGCAGCTCATGATCACGGCGGCGGTGGTCAGCAGCTTGCGGGTGCCGCGGATCCGGCCGGCCGGGTCGGCCTCGGTGTCGGTCGGGTCCCCCTGGATGTGCGGCATCACGGCGACGCCCGTCTCGAAGCCGGACAGGCCGAGCGCCAGCTTCGGGAAGGTCACCAGGGCGACGCCGACCATGACGATCGGGTTGCCGTGCTGGGCGGTCAGCGCGTCCGTCCAGTCGGTGACCACGTGCGGCGCCTCGATGATCTTCCAGAGGCCGACGGCTACCACGACCACGTTCAGCACCAGGTACGTCCCGACCAGGAACACCGCCAGGCCGATCGCCTCGCTGAAGCCCTTGAGGAAGACCGCGCCGAGCAGGGCCACCAGGACCAGCGTGATCAGCACCTGCTTGCCGCCGAGGAAGCCCGTCAGGTGCGGGTTCTCCACCAGGTGCGCGCTCGCGTCGGCGGCGGACAGCGTGATGGTGATCAGGAAGTCCGTGGCCGCGAAGCCGAGCAGCGCGAGGACGAACAGCTTGCCCTTCCAGAACGACAGCAGCCGCTCCAGCATCGCGATCGAGCCCTCGCCGCGCGGGCTCTCCTTGGCCACCCGCCGGTAGACCGGCAGCGCGCCCAGCAGGGTGACCACCACCAGCACGATGGTGGCGATCGGCGACAGCACGCCCGCGGCGAGGGCGGCGATGCCCGGCTGGTAGCCGAGCGTCGAGAAGTAGTCCAGGCCGGTCAGGCACATCACCCGCCACCAGCGCTGGCCGACGTGCCCACCCGGCGCGGCGGAGTCCCCCGCCGCGCCGGCCCCGTCCGACGCCTCGGGGGCCCCCTGCGCCGAGGGCGTCTGCGCGGGCTTCTCCGCGGTCACGTCCTCCAGCAGCCAGCTGCGGAGGCGTATTCGCGCCGACGGCGCATCCGACTCCGCCGTCTCCGTCGAACCCGACGAAACCACCTTGCACCTCTTGTTTGAAGACCCCGTAAAAACGCCGTCGGGCGACGGCAGAGCGACACGCTATGCGACGTGCGTTAAGAATCCGCTACCGGCCCGCGTTAAGAAAACGTCATGGCCGCGCAGGTCGGCGGGGTGGCACGGCGCGGCGGGTCGGGTGCCGCGAACGGAGTGATCCCGAACCGTTGCGCCGGTTCGGGGCCACTCCCGGGGTGAAACCCGGGACCATTTCCGCGGGGGGGGGAGAGCTTGAGGGTCAGGCCCGGTAGCCGAGGACGGTCATCATGCCCGTCTCCGCGTGGTAGACGTTGTGGCAGTGCACCATCCACAGGCCCGGGTTGTCGGCGTCGAACTCGACGGCCAGGGTGGCGCCCGGCAGCACGATCGCGGTGTCCTTGCGCGGGCCGTCGCCGGGAAGCGCGAAGCTGTGGCCGTGCAGGTGGACGGGGTGCCACATGGTGGTGCTGTTGCGGAACTCCAGCCGCACCCGCTCGCCCGCCGCCACCGGGTGGCGCTGCGCCGGGTCGTACGGGCGGCCGTCGAACGCCCAGTCGGCCTTCGCCATCCCGCCGGTGAGCTCCAGCTTCACCGTGCGGTCCGGCGACTTGGCGGGCAGCCGGACGCCCGGAGCGGCCCTGAGCTGCCCCGCGGTGACCAGCCGGCCGTCCAACTCGGCCGGGCGGACGGCGGCGTCGGGCGCGGCGCCGCCACCGGTGCGCAGCACGGCCAGGGCGGTGGCGTTCTTGCCCTCGGCCAGCGCGGTCAGCGGGAAGGCGCCGTCCTTGGCGGTGACCAGCACGTCGTAGCGCTCGCCCATGCCGAGCAGCAACGCCTGGGTGGTGGCGGGTTCGACCGGGAAGCCGTCGGTGTGGGTGACGGTCAGCTCGTGGCCGCCGAGGGCGACCCGGTAGGCGGTGTCGCCGCCGGCGTTGACCATGCGGATCCGGATCCGGTCGCCGGGCTTGGCGGTGAAGGTCTCGGGCGCGGTGGCGAGCCTGCCGTTGACCAGGTGGAACGGGTACGCGACGTCGCCGGCGTCGCCGCCCAGCAGCGGGCTCCGGGCGCCCATCAGCATCCGGGTCGGGCCGGCGGGCGTGCCGGGCGTGCCGGGCGTGCCGGGCGTGCCGGCTGCGCCGCCCGTGTTCATGCCCGGCATCCCGGACATGTCGTGCCCGGCGCCGCCCGAGTGGTCCATGCCGCCCGAGTGGTCCGTCCCGGCCATCCCGTCCATCCCGCCCATGCCCTTGGCGAGTTCGGCGAGGACGGCGTCCGGGGTGCTGCCGTCGACACCGTCCACCCAGTCGTCCAGGACGACGACCCACTCCCTGTCGTAGGCGAGCGGCTCCCTCGGGTCCTCGACGATCAGCGGGGCGTACAGACCGCGGTCCTGCTGGACGCCGGAGTGCGGGTGGAACCAGTACGTGCCCGGGTGGCTGAGCGCGAAGCGGTACTCGAAGGAGGCGCCGGGCCTGACGTCGGCCTGGGTCAGGCCCGGGACGCCGTCCATGTCGTTGCGCAGCGCGAGGCCGTGCCAGTGCAGCGAGGTGGCCTGCGGCAGGTGGTTGGCCAGGGTGACGGCGAGGGTGTCGCCGAGGGTGGCGCGCAGCTCCTGGCCGGGCAGCCGGTCGCCGTACGCCCAGCTGCGGACGGTGCGGCCGCCCAGGTCGAGAGTGGTCTCGGTGGCGGTGAGCGCGACCTTGTGCTCCGGGCCCGGGTTGCGCGCGGCCTCGGCGGCGGCGACCTCGGGGCCGTTCGGGGCGAGGTAGCCGGCCGGGGCGGCGGTCGCGGTCGCTCCGCTCGTGGGGCCGTGGCCCATGGACGCGTGGTCCATGCCCTTCATCGAGTCGGAGGAGCAGGCGGTGAGCAGACCGGTCCCGGCGGCGGCGAGCGCGGCGCCGAGGACGGTACGGCGGGTGGGTGTGCGCATGACGGAGTGCACCTCGTGCGGTGTGTGGGTGTGCAGGACGTCGCATCGGCCGTTTCGCGCGCGGGCGCTCGGGAGTGCGCGCGGGCGCGTTGACCTGCGCGCGGACGCCCCTGAGCGGGCGCGGGCACGGAACGGCGGGCGCACGCCTACTGACGCAGCACCGAAAGCCGGGTGAGGAGTGTCCGCCCGCCTCCGGGCGGGGGCAGCGCGCGTACGGCCCGCAGCAGCCGGGCCCGTACGTCGGCGGCGGCGTCACCGCTGTGGCGCGGCAGCGAGCCGACGAGGAGGAACACCAGGGTCCAGCCGGCCAGGACGGCGAGGCAGACCGCCATCGGGTCCATGCCGCCGGGGGCGGCGGGGTCGGCCGCGGAGGCGGCGGGGTCGGCCACGGAGGCGGCGGGGTCGGCCACGGAGGCGGCGGGGTCGGCCGCGGAGGCTGCGGGGTCGGCCGCGGAGGCGGCGCCGCGGACGGGCTCGGCGGCCGGTCCGTGGTGGACGGCGCCCGCCGGATGCGTCGCGGAGGCGTGCGTCCCCGGGCCCTCGTGCCCGCCGGCGCCACCGGAGCCGCCGTGCCCGCCGCTCGGATGGCCGAGGGTGTGCATGGTCACGATGCCGAGCAGCAGCGCGGCGAGCAGCAGGCGCGGCGCCCACGGCACCGGCGGACCGAACGCCCGCAAGCGCGCCATCCTCCGCCTCCTCGACCTCAACACCGCCCCTTGTTACCCCCACAGGGTATCCCGACCTTACGCCCCGGACCGCGCCGGGGCGCGCCGTGCACCCTCCCGCTCAGGCCGTGCCGTGCGGGTCCGCGCCCGGCCCCGCACCCAGGACCGCGGTCGGTCCGGGCGCACGACCGCCCGGGACCAGTGGTCCCGCGGCCGGGACCACCCGGCCCTCGCGGCCACCGCTCCGGTTCCAGAAGGCTGGAAGCAGCCTGCCGACCCTACGCAGGGCGCCCAGGGGCGCCGACCCGCACATCCGGAGAAACCATGATCGACAGTTCGCGGGAGACCAAGGCCTACCTCGTCGGCGGCGGCATCGCCTCCCTCTCCGCAGCGGCCTTCCTGATCCGGGACGGCGAGTTCCCGGGTGAGAACATCCACGTCCTGGAGGAACTCCCCCTGGCCGGCGGCTCACTGGACGGCCGGGGAGCCGCCGAGCAGGGCTACGTGACGCGCGGCGGGCGGATGCTGGAGGACGAGGCGTACACCTGCCTGTGGAACCTCCTGGAGACCATCCCCACCCTGGACGACCCGGACCGGACGGTCAGGCAGGAGATCCTCGACTTCAACGAACAGTGGCCCACCGACGCCAAGGCGCGCCTGATCGACCGGGAGCACCGCATCCTGGACGCCTCGCAGCTCGGCTTGGACACCCGTGACCGGATCGAACTCGCCCGCCTGCTGGCCCTGCCCGAGTCGGTGATCGGCCCCCGGCGGATCGACGAGTTCTTCTCCGAACACTTCTTCGCCACCAACTTCTGGGCGATGTGGCGTACCACCTTCGCCTTCCAGAACTGGCACAGCGCGATCGAGCTCAAGCGCTACTTCCTGCGCTTCGTCCAGGAGTTCCCGCGCATCCACACCCTCTCCGGGGTCCGCCGCACCCGGCTGAACCAGTACGACTCGATCGTCCGGCCGCTCATCCGGTGGCTGACCGAGCGCGGGGTGCACTTCGAGCACGGCGTCACGGTGCGGGACGTCGACTTCACCGAGGACCGCGGCATCCGCCGCGCCAAGTGCCTCCACCTCGACCGGGACGGCCGCCCTGAGACCGTCGAACTCGCCGATCCCGACCTGGCGTTCATCACCCTCGGCTCGATGACCGCGGACGCCGCCTACGGTTCGGACGACACCGTGGCCGAGCTGGTCCGCGACAAGCGCGACGGCGGCTGGGCGCTGTGGGAGACGCTCTCCCGCAAGGCCCCCGACTTCGGCCGACCCGCCGTCTTCAACGGCAACATCGCCGAAGCCGCCTGGCAGTCCTTCACGTTGACCATGCGCAGCCCGGCCCTGCTGAAGCGGATCGAGGAGTTCTCCGGCAACGCCCCCGGCACCGGTGCGCTGATGACGTTCAAGGACTCGCCCTGGCTGATGTCCGTCGTGGTGCCGCGACCGCCGCACTTCGAGGGCCAGCCGGAGGACGTCCTCACCCTCTGGGGCTACGGCCTGTTCATCGACACGCCCGGCGAGCACACCGGCAAGGCGATGGCCGAGTCCACCGGCCGGGAGATCCTGGACGAACTCCTCGGCCAGCTCGGCTTCGACGACATCGCCGACGAGGTGCGCGCCACCACCACGGTCACCACCGTGATGATGCCCTACATCACCAGCCAGTTCGTCCGGCGCGGTGTCCACGACCGGCCGCTGGTGATCCCGCACGGTGCCCGGAACTTCGCCTTCCTCGGCCAGTTCGTGGAGATCCCCGAGGACGTGGTCTTCACCGTCGAGTACTCGGTGCGCGGCGCCATGCACGCCGTCTACCGGCTGCTCGGCCTCGAGAACCCGATTCCGCCCGTCTACCACGCCCTCTCCGACCCGAAGACGGCGTTCCAGGCGCTGAAGACCGCCTTCGGCTGAGCCTGCGACGCCCGGATGCCGCGTCCACCCCCGGGTGGGCGCGGCTTCCGGCTTCCGGCTCCCGGCTTTCCGCTCCCGGCTTTCGGCTTCCGGCCGGCGACCGCCGCCGCACGGGCGTACGGGCGTACGGACGCACGCCAAGGGCCCGCCACCGTGGCTTCGGTGGCGGGCCGTTGACGATCGGGCCGGGGCCGACCCGGGACGGGACCGGCCCGGCGCGGCCCGGCGCGGGCGGGGCGGCCGGGGCGGCCGGGGCGGCCGGGGCGGCCGGGGGCGGCCGGGGGCGGCCTCGCCGGGCCGGCTCGCGCCGGCTACTGCGCGGGAGTGATGACGCCGTAGTGGCCGTCGTACCGGTGGTACAGCACGTTGCCGCGCCCGGTCTCACTGTTCGTGAAGAACACGAAGGGCAGGCCGCTGAGGTCGAGCCGCGATACGGCGGCGGCGACGGTGAGTTCGGGCGCCTCATGGGTGCTCACCGAGATGCCCGGCTCGCTCTCGGGCGCCGCTCCGGTCGAGGCGATCCGGTACACCCCCGTCTCGCCGTCGTGGTGGACCACACTGTCGCAGCCCGTCACCGCGTCGGTGTACAGATGGAAGTCGTAGTCCATCGCCTCCAGTTCGTACACCGCCGCCCACGTGGTCTGGCGCGCGAGGCTGTAGCTCTTGTGCCGCACGATGCGGCGCTCCTCGGCACCCAACACCCGGCGCTGCGGCCGGTGTTCGCGCCCGGCGGCCGCCGAAGGCCCGGCGTGGTGGCGGTGCTGGTGCCGGTGGGCCCGGACCCGGGCGATCCTGGCGTTCAGCCGGTCCTGGAGCAGGTCGACGGCCTCCTGCATGGTGGCGGCGGCGACGTGGGCGCGCACCGGACGGCCGTTCAGGTCGATCGTGGCCTGGGCGGTCGACGGCCTGGCCACGGCGTGGTTGGGCTCCTGGGTGAGCCTCACCCGGACGGAGAGAACGGGCTCGTCGAGGCGTTCGAGTACGGCGAGCAGCTTGGTCCGGGCGTATTCGGGTGCGGCCAGGGAGACTTCACCACGGGTCGTCACCAGGACGTCGGTGGCGGGACGGCTCTGCAGACGGGTCATCGGAGTTCCTTTCCGGGTGGGCTTCAGACTGCCGCGCGCCGGTCCGCCGGGCCGAGGGCTGAAGGTCCCGTCGGCAGCGTCCTGGGTCCCGGTCCCGCGGCCGGTCGGCAGCGCCTTGGGTCCCGGTCCCGCGGCCGGTAGCGCCTTGGGTCGTGCGGTAGGGCCGTCCGGCCCTACCGGCGCGCCCCGATGTCCGGCACACTGCGGTGAGATCTGTACGACCTGTCCCTGGGGGGCGGGCTGAGCACGGAGCGGTGATGGCGGACGACACGGTGGCCGACGCGGGCGAGCCGGTGAAGGTGTTCCTCCTCGACGACCACGAGGTGGTCCGGCGGGGTGTGCACGACCTGCTGGACGCGGAGCCCGGCTTCACGGTGGTCGGCGAGGCCTCCACGATGACGCAGGCACTCACCCGCGTTCCCGCCCTACGCCCCGACGTCGCGATCCTGGACATGCGCCTTCCCGACGGCGACGGCGTGACCGTCTGCCGCGAACTGCGCTCCCGGATGCCGGAGTTGGCCTGCCTGATCCTCACCTCCTTCGACGACGAGGAGGCCCTGCTCGACTCGATCATGGCCGGCGCGGCCGGGTACGTCCTCAAGCAGATCAGCGGCACCGACCTCGTCTCCGCGGTCCGTACGGTCGCCTCCGGGCAGTCCATGCTCGATCCCGGCGCCGCCACCCGGCTGATGGCCCGGCTGCGCGGCGAGGCCGCGGCGCAGCAGCCGTCCGACTTCCCGCAGCTCACCGACCGCGAGCGGGAGATCCTCGCCCTGGTCGGCGAGGGCCTGACCAACCGGCAGATCGGCCAGCGGCTCTACCTCGCCGAGAAGACGGTCAAGAACCACATCTCCCGGCTGCTCGCCAAGCTAGGCGTGGAGCGCAGGGTCCAGGCCGCGATCATCGCCAACCAGGTGCTGACCGGCCAGGACCCGCAGTCGGCGCGCCGGACCGTCTGATCCGCCGGACCGTCTGCCGGCACCCGCGCCCGGGCCGAAAGCATCCGGTGTCCGGGGACCACCCGGAGGCCTTCGGGGGACCATCAGCCCCTCGCGGAAGGACGTGCCGCCGCCGAGCATGGATGCCATGACCGCCGAATTCACACCCCTGGACGAGCCGCAGTGCCTGGCCCTGCTGGTCGGGGCAGCCGTCGGCCGACTGGTCTACACCGTCGGTGCGCTGCCGGCCGTGATGCCGGTCCGCTACCGGATCGCGGCGGACGGCAGCGTCCTGTTCCGCGCCGACGCCGACTCCGAGATCGCCCGGGCGGTCGCCGACGCGGTGGTCGCCTTCGAGGTGAGCGAACTCAGCGATACCGACGGCAGCGGCTGGAGCGTCACCGTCCTCGGCCGGGCGGACGTCACCTCCGATGTCCCGGACGGCCGCCCCGTTCCCGCCGTCGCGCCCGCGCCGCCCCCGGAACCGGCCGCCGGCCACGTGACCATCCGCATCCACCCGGAACTGGTGACCGGGCGTTCCCTGCCCGGTTCACCCTCCTGCTAGGAGCTGTTCAAGGTTCGGATCATGTGGCTGGAGTCAGGGATTTCAGCCACATGATCGATCCGCGGAGGTGCAGGCCTGCCGTGTAGCTTTCCGGGCTCTTGCCGACAGCAGGCTCCGGGTGATCTCCGCGCTCGCGCTCAGCCAACGCTGCTGGCGCCGGGCCTCCGCGTACAGGCGGGCGTTGTCGATCGCCACGCCGGCCGCGACGGCCGGGGTGGCGATCACGGACTCGTCGTTTGCGGAACACCTCGTCGCGCACCCGGACCGGGACACCGAGGAAGGTCCGCATCACCGGGTGGTGCGCCGGGCAGCCGTACGACGCCGGGTGCTCCGACAGCTCTCCAGCCGCAGCGGCTCGGGGTTGCGGATCAGCTCGCCCAGGAGCCCCCGGCCCGTCGGGTACGGGCCGATCTTCGCGATCTCCTCCGGTGAGAGAAATTGCTGCCGGGGGAATTCGAAGAGGAGGATCGGTCGAGCTCTGACGAGTTCGAGATCCTGAGCAGGACAGCCCCCGGAAAGGAATAGCAGCCTCCGGGAGAAGGCTCCTGCGCGGCGGATGTGCGGGGCATGGCGAACATGCCCCGCACATTGCTTTTCCGGGAGCGCGGACGGAGGTGTCCGTCAGGCCTTCGGTGAGCAGGCGGACGACCGCCTCCCCGAGGTCGTCGGCGGCACCGGGCCAACGGCCGCGGCCGGTTCCCGGGGCCGGAAGGGGCCTGGTCCCGGGCGGTGACCCGGACCGGCCCCTGAGGAACGACCCCTAAGGGCGTGAACACGCTCGCCGACGGGCATGGCACGGTCGTAGTGCAACGCCATCAGCCGTGAGAAGGTAGCAAGTATGAGTGCAATAAGGTTCATCCTCAATGTCATCTGGCTTGTTTTCTGCGGCATTTGGATGGCTCTTGGCTACCTGCTCGCCGGAATCATCTGCTGCGTACTCATCATCACGATCCCGTTCGGCATCGCGTCGTTCCGGCTTGCCGGGTTCATCCTGTGGCCGTTCGGGCGGTCGGCGGTGGAGCGGCCGGACGCGGGGCCGGCGTCCTGCGTGGGGAACGTCATCTGGCTGGTGTTCGCCGGCTGGTGGCTGGCTCTCGGGCACCTGATCACGAGCATCCCGCTGTTCCTGTCGATCATCGGCATCCCCTTCGGATGGGCCAACCTGAAGATGATCCCGGTCTCGCTGATGCCGCTCGGCCGCGAGATCGTGCCGACCGACCAGGAGTGGGGCGCGCGGTAACCGTCACGAACACTGATGGCCGACGAGGGAAGAGGTCCCCGTCGGCCATCAGTGTTCGCACCGTTCGGGCCCGCGTCAGCTTCCGCCGGAAGCGGAGCGGCGAAAGCGCGCCATGCTGAGCGTCCGAACGCGATCCCGTTGGCGATCGCCTCCACGCCGGTGAGCGGCGACCGAGCAGCGGCAGTTACTCCGGCTTCCTCCCGGCGCGACCGGCCGGACAGGGCCTCGTGCGTCCACTCAGGCGTTGAGGTAGGCGAGGACCGCCAGGACGCGCCGGTTGCTGTCGCTGTCCGGGGGCAGCATGAGCTTGACGAAGATGCTCGAGATGTGCTTGGCCGCCGCACCCTCGGTGATGACGAGGCGTTGTGCGATGGCGGTGTTGGAGCAGCCCTCGGCCATCAGCTCCAGGACGCTGCGCTCTCGTACCGTGAGTGCGGCGAGCGGTTCGTCGCGTGCGTGGCTCACCATCAGTTGGGAGACCACGGAGGGGTCCATGGCGGTACCGCCGGCGGCGACCCGGCGGATCGCGTCGATGAACTGCTCGTTGTCGAAGACGCTGTCCTTGAGCAGGTAACCGATGCCGCCGGTGCCGTCGGCGAGCAGCTCCCTGGCGTACATCTGCTCGACGTGCTGGGAGAGCACGAGGATCGGGAGTTTGGGGATCTCACGCCTGGCCTGCAGGGCGGCCTTGAGGCCTTCGGTGGTGAAGGTCGGCGGCAGCCGGACGTCGACGATCAGGATGTCGGGACGATGCCTGGCGGCGGCCTCGAGCAGGTCGGGACCGTTGTCGACGGCCGCCACGGTCTCGAAGCCGTAGGCGTCCAGGAGTTGGATCAGCCCCTGCCTCAGGAGGAAGAGGTCTTCAGCGAGGACAACACGCACGGTATCTCCATCTTGATTGCGGTCGGACCACCCAGCGGGCTACTGATGTCGAGGGTTCCGTCGAAGGTGGCCAGCCGCCGGCGGATGCCGTGCAGACCGGTTCCCGCGGTGGCGTCGGCACCACCGCGGCCGTCGTCGATGACCCGGGCGTGCAGCACGGCGCCGTCCTGCCAGGCGCTGACCTCGACGTGCTCGGCGCCGGAGTACTTCAGGGCGTTGGTCAGCAGCTCGGACACCGCGAAGTACAGGGCGGATTCGAGTGGTGGCGGCACCTCGCCCGGGATGCTCACCGTCACCTCGACCCGGAGCGGGCTGGCCAGGCCGAGGGCGCGCAGCGCGTCGGCCAGGCCGCGTTCGGCGAGGATCGGCGGGTGGATGCCGTGCACCAGGTCGCGCAGCTCACGCAGGGCCGAGATGGAGGAGGTGCGGGCCTCGCGCAGCAGCCTGCGGGCCTCGTCCGACTCGCTGCCGAGATGGCGTTCGAGCGCCCCGAGGGTCATGCCGAGGCTGACCAGCCTGGCCTGGGCACCGTCGTGCAGGTCGCGTTCGATCCGGCGCAGTTCGGCGGCGGCCGCGTCCAGGGCACCGGATCGGGTCTCGGCCAGGTGCTGGACCCGGACGGTGAGTCGGGAGCGCTCGGTGGGGCCGAGCAGCAGGCGGGTGAAGTACGCGTGCGCGGTAAGGAAGGCCGGGCTGTACCACACCCAGACGACGAAGAGCGCCGCTGCCGCCAGCGCGCCCAGGGCGGCGGTGGGTTGGCTCTGGATCGGGACGAAGAAGTACTCGCGCCCGGTGCCCCGCGCCCGCAGGATGGGCCGCCACAGGCCGCAGGCCAGCGCAAACCCTTCGAGGACGTAGTAGAGCACCACGGCGGGCAGGAAACCGATCATGCCGACGACCGAGTTGAGCAGCAGCCAGAGCAGGTCCCGCCAGCTGGCCGGATCGGTCAGAATCCATTTGCAGCGGCGGATCCAGCCGACGATGTCCTTCTCGAACTCCTGGGGCTCCGGCCGGTAGGGAACGGCGATCTCGATTCCCGATCGGGCGGCCACCCGCCGGTTGGCGTTGCACAGCCAGCGGACCCACTTGGTCACGATCGGCAGCATCACCGCGCCGATACCGATGACGAAGAGGATCACGAAATAGGCGGTGATCAGGAACAGGCAGACCGAGAGCATGGCGCCCAGCGCGATCAGCACCCCTACCACCAGGTCGGTGCCGGCCCGGCGGAGTCGGGCGGGGAACTCGTGCAGGCCGTTCCTGATGTTCACCAGGTCTCGCTCGGGCCCGCGCAGGGGGATGTGGCCCGGCGGGATATGGGCAAGGCCTCCGGATCCGCGGCTCGGTCGATGGACGGGTCGAAGGAAGGGCGGTAAGCGAAGTACACCTGAGCGATCGTCCATCCGTGACAGCAGTGATCCCGCGAGCCCGTCCGACGAGTACGTACAGGACGTACCCACCGGTCGTGCTCGCGGGTTTTTTCGATCGGCGCCACGTTACTAAAACTCAACGAGCCGTGACGAGTTGACCGACCGGCGGTCGGCCGGGAAACGGCTGTGGGGCCGCTCCTCCGTCCGGGGGTGACGGAAGAGCGGCCCCGGCGTGCCGGTCAGGCGGACCTGGCCGTTTCGATCGGCGGCGTCCGCATGCCCCTCCAGGAGGGGAACAGGGTCGCGCCGAAGATCAGGACGAGCGCGCCGCCGATGATCGCGAGGTAGATGCCGATCGAGCCCTTCGGCAGGATCGAGTCGGCCTTCACCAGGCTGTACGGGACGATCGTGGTCGCCGAGGAGATGGTGCCCAGGATGGTCGCGATGACGGCGACCAGGGCGCCTTCGACGCTCAGCATGCCCAGCACCTGGGCCTTGGTGGAGCCGGTCAGACGCTGGAGACCGAACTCGCCCTGGCGCTTGCGGGTCACCGCCACCAGGCTGTTGATCACGGTGATCGCCGCGTAGCCGACGATCATGGCGACGATGGTGTAGTTCGAGGAGACCAGGATCTGCTGGATCTGGTTGTTGGAGCTGGTCAGCGTGGAACGGTCGGCGATCGCGGTGCCGGGCACCGTGGCCGCCACGCCGTCGAGGTGGGACTGGATCTGGGCGTGGTCGGCGCTGCCGTCCGCCTTGACGAGGATCTTGGTCGGCAGGCCGGTGGTGGTGTGCGGGGCCAGCACGTCGGAGGGCAGCAGCAGGTACTGCTCCTGGGGGTTGTCGGCGTAGGTGGCCACGACCTTGGGGTCGGCGGCGGTGCCGTCACCGAAGTGGATCTTCAGGTTGTCCCCGATGCGGACGCCGAAGTCCTTCGCCTGCTTGTCCGACAGGGCAACCGTGTTGCCCTTCAGGTCGCCGATCGATCCGTTCAGCGAGTCGAGCGCGATGGTCTGCTGGACACCGTTGGCCGAGACGCCACGCAGATCCATGGTGTTGCCGCTGCCTGCGGCGTCCACGAAGCCGATGGAGCTGACCAGTTCGGAGACGCCGGACACGCCCGGGATGGAGCGGACCGAGCCGATCACGCCCGGCGCGAAGCCGCCGGTCGAGGAGTCGAGCACGTAGTCGGCCAGCACGTTGCTCTCGTAGCTCTTGGCGGAGACGGTGTCCTCGGTGGCCTGCATGTACAGGGTGCCGTTGGCGATGCCGATCAGCAGGATGATCGGAGCCACCGCGCCCGCCATCCGGACGTTGTTGGTGGTGGCGTTGCGCAGCGCCATGTACCCGGACAGCCCGGAGAACGCGCGGACGGGCCAACGGAGCGCCACCACGATCGCCTTGGTGATCCCCGGGGCGAGCAGCGCCACGCCGATCGCGAACAGGACCGAGGCCGGTCCCGCGGTGCTCGCCAGGGTCGGACCGTCGGTCATCACCGTGACCGTGACGACCGACAGCGTGACGCCGTTGAGCATGAAGAACAGCGCCAGCAGCAGGCGGGTGGTGGTGAGCCACTTGGTCTGCAGGGTGCTCTCGGCCATCGCCGCGACCGGCTCGGTCTTCGCGGCCTTGCGCCCCGCGAACAGCGCCGCGCCCATGGCGGCCGCGATCGCCGCGAAGGCGCCGACCGTGATCGGGATCCAGCCCTCGCGGAAGATGATCTCCTTGGACACCACGCCGTTGCCGGTCAGCTGCCCGTACAGCAGCTTGCCGACCACGAGGCCGGGGGCGATCGCCAGGGCGGTGGCGATCACCGACAGCACGGCGGTCTCACCGAGGATCATCCGGCGCACCTGCCGGGAGGTGGTGCCGATCGCCCGCAGCAGGGCCATCTCGTGCGCCCGCTGCTGGAGCGAGAGCCCGAGCGTGGAGGCGACACCGAACATCACGATCAGGACCGCCCAGCTGCCGAAGATCGCCGCCAGGATGGTCACGGTCCGCTGGCTGGAGAGCGTGCCCGGCAGGTCGGCCAGGCCGCGCCGCTCGCCGGTGAGCACCATCGCCTTGCCGCTGACCGCCGAACTCACGGCCTGCTCCAGCGCAGCAACGTCGACACCGGCCGCCGGCTGCACCCCGATGGAGTCGAACTTTCCCTTGGAGTCGGCTAGTTGCTGCGCCTGGGCATCGGAGAAGAACAGGCTCGGCTGGATCGTCTCGCCGGTGGTCTGGTGGGCGATGCCGGAGACCGTGAAGGTCCGGGCAGCGCCGTGCACGGTCAGCTGCACGCTGGAGCCGACGCCGGCGCCCGAATCTGCCGACAGCTTCGCGTCGAGGACCACCTGGCCGTTGCCCGGGGCCACGCCCTGGGTCAGCGTGAACGGGGTCAGCCCGGCGCCGGACCAGTTGTGGCCCTTCGAGCCGGCGTCGACCGCCTTGCCGCCCACCACCACGGTCGCGGGGAAGGACAGGTCGGTGATCGCGTTGCCGACGCCGGGAACCGCCTTGACCGTGTCGAGCACACTCGGGTCGATCCGGTTGCGCTCGGTCAGCGCGGTGTCGTCGTGGGTCTGCTGACCGGTCACCACGATCGGCACCCCGGCCAGGCGCTGCGGCGGGGCCGCCATCCGGACGCCGGTCTCCATCAGGCCACCGCAGGCCATCACGATCGCGGCACCCAGGAACATCGCCACGAAGGTGGCGATGAACCCGGTCTTACGGAACTTCAGTGTGCGCAGGGCCAGTAGCAGCATCAGCGGCCACCCCCCGACAGGGCGGAGGAGGGCTCGAAGTTCTCGTCATCCCAGGCGCCGAGCCGGGTCATCCGCGCGGCGACGGCCTCGGCGGTCGGCTGGTACAGCTCGCCGACGAAGCGGCCGTCCGCGAGGAAGACCACGCGGTCGGCGTAGGAGGCGGCCACCGGGTCGTGGGTGACCATGACCAGGGTCTGCCCGCCGGCGGTCACCGACTCGCGCAGCAGGCCGAGCACGGCCGCGGCGGTACGGGTGTCCAGGGCGCCGGTCGGCTCGTCCGCGAAGACCACGGCGGGCCGGGTCACCAGGGCTCGCGCGATCGCCACGCGCTGCTGCTGGCCGCCGGAGAGCTGGCCGGGCAGGTGGTCGAGCCGGTCGGCCAGACCGACCCGGTTGACCACCATCAGGATCTGGCTCTTGTTCGGACGCTTGCCGGCCAGCTGGAGCGGCAGCACGATGTTCTGCATCACCGTCAGGGCCGGAAGCAGGTTGAACGACTGGAAGATGAAGCCGATCCGGTCGCGGCGCAGCTTGGTGAGCCGCACCTCGTCCAGGTCCGCGAGGTTGGTGTCACCGACCAGCACCTTGCCCGAAGTGGGCTTGACCAGACCGGCGGCGCAGTGCAGAAAGGTGCTCTTGCCCGATCCCGAGGGGCCCATCACGGCCGTGAAGCTGCCGGTATCGAAGGTCATGCTCAGTCTCTTGAGCGCGGCCACCTCGTTGTCGCCTTTGCCGTAGATCTTCTCGACCGCTTCCAGCCGGACGGCCACTGCCTGCTGACCGCTCTCCTGAGTCTGCACTGGAACTCCCACCCGGTTAAATCACGCACCTCACGCGAACTGGTATCAACGGTAGAAGCGGCGGCGGTTCGGCACATTGGCATTGCTTGGCGTATCCGAGGTAGAACTTTCTCCCCCTCGGTGGCGGATGTTCTACCACCACCGCAAGCCGCTTCCGGGAACACCAAGGGCGCGGAACCGATGGCCCGCGCCCCTGGTCACCGGGCCCCTGACGGCAGGGCCGGCGAGTAACGGTCAGCTTTCGAGGGTTCCGAGCGTCGAAAGCCAGTCGTCGACCGCCTCTGCCACCACCGGCGCCGACTCCTCCAGGATCGTGAAGTGGGTGCCGGGCACCTCCCGCAGCAGGTGCTCGCCGCTCCACGAGGCTCGCCAGTCCTCGGTGCCGGGCGCGTCGGTGAAGGACTGCGCCGGGCGGACGAAGAGCACCGGGGCCGACAGCGCTCCCGGCAGGCAGTCCACGATCAGGTCGCTGTAGCGGCTCATCGCGGCAAGCCTGGCGGCGCTGAACCGGCCGAAGGAGGACTCCCGGTCCAGCATGCCCCGGAACATCTGCGGCCAGAGTTCGTCCTGGCCCTCGCCGCCGGGCAGGTAGGTGTCCAGCAGGACGACCCCGGCCGCCGGGGTGCCCGCCTTCTCCAACACCTCGGCGGTGGCGTGCGCGAACTGGCCGCCGGACGAGTAGCCGACCAGGACGAAGGGCTCCCCCGCCGCCATGGCCGGCAGTCCTTCGAGGAAGACGTCGAGCACGGCGTCCACCGAGCACGGCAGTGCCTCCCCGGGGCCGAACCCCGGCACCGGCGGCACCACCACCTCGCGGCGGCCACGGAAGTGCGAGGCGAACCGGGCGTACTGGTGGGCGCCGCCGAGCGCCATCGGGGAGGGGAAGCAGATCAGCTTGGGTCCCTGCTCCCCCTGGGCGAGGCGGACCGGCTCGGCCAAGCGCTCCAGTTCGGCCGCCGAGGAGAAGTCGGGCAGGATCTCGGCGACCGCGTCGAGCAGCGCCATCCCCTTCGTCATCCGGCCCTCGGCGGCGGCCCGGCGCAGCAGCCCGCTGATCGACTCCAGGTCCTCGGCAGCGTCCTCGGCAGCGTCCTCGGCGCCGCCGTCGACAGCGCCGTCGGCGCCGGCCCCGGCGAGCCCGGACCCGCCGTGGGCCAGCTCGGTTCGCAGGTGGGCGGCCAGGTCGGCCGGGGTGCGGTGGTCGAAGACCACGCCGGCGGACAGGGCCAGCCCGGTGGCCGCGGAGAGTGCGATGCGCAGTTCGGTGCCGGAGACCGAGTCCATCCCGGCCTCCAGGAAGCCGACCTCCGGCTCGATCGCCTCCACGGAGGAGTGGCCGAGGATGGCGGCGCTCTGCGAGCGGACCAACTCGACCAGCAGCTCCTGCTGTTCGGACTCGCCGACCCCGGCGAGGCGCGCGCGCAGCGGCGCCACCTCCCCCGCCCCGGCCTGCTGGTCGGGGGTGTCGAGCGCGCCGACGACCAGCGGGACGTCCGCCGCCAGCCAGTACCGCCGGTGCTGGAAGGCGTACGTCGGCAGCTCCGCCCGCCCGGCACCGGGGAAGACCGCCCGCCAGTCGGGAGCCAGGCCGTCCACGTAGAGCTGGGCCAGCCCCGTCAGCAGGGTGACGCTCTCCGAGCCGAGCCGGCGGCCGAGCGGGACGAACGCCGTGTCCGGCGCCTGGACGCTCTCGCGGGCCAGCCCGGTCAGCACCGCGTCGGGGCCCAGCTCCACGAAACGGGTGACGCCCGCGGCCTCCAGCGCCCGGACACCGTCGTGGAAGC